>CAMDXD010000089.1 GCA_945877995.1 Bordetella parapertussis | reverse complement strand
CCGCGACCGGTGGTCGAACTGCCACCGGTGGTGGTCACTGCGAATCCGCTGGGCAGCGCGCTGTTCGACCTCGCCATGCCGATCACCGTGCTGCAGGGCGAGGCGCTGCGCCAGCGCCTCGCGCCTACGCTGGGCGAGACGCTCAACGGCGAGCCCGGCATCTCTTCCAGCTACTTCGGACCCGGCGCCAGCCGCCCGGTGATCCGCGGCCTCGATGGCGAGCGCATCCGCATCCTGACCAACGGCGTGGCCAACCTCGATGCCTCGGGCACCAGCGTCGACCATGCGGTCTCGATCGATCCGCTGCTGGTCGAGCGCATCGAGGTCGTGCGCGGGCCGGCGGCCGTCCTGTACGGCGGTTCCGCGGTCGGCGGCGTGGTCAACGTTGTAGACAGCCGCATCGCGACCGAGAACAATCCGCGTGGCGTTACCGGTGCGGTCGACACACGCCTCGGGTCGAACGACCGCGAAAAGGCGGTGGTGGGCCGGGTCGACTTCGGCCTGGAAGGTGGCCTCAACCTGCACTTCGATGCGTTCCGGCGCGATACTGACGACCTGCGCATCCCCGGCTTCGCGCGTTCGGCCCGCCTGCGTGCAACCACGCCGCCGCCCAGTGGCGTCGAGACCACCGGCACGCTGGTGAACAGTTCGACCCGGTCGGACGGCGGCGCGGTGGGGGCATCCTATGTCTGGGCGCAGGGCTACTTCGGCGGCAGCGTATCCACCCTGAACTCGACCTACGGCGCGGTGCAGGAGCCGGAAGTGTCGATCAAGCTCGACCAGACCCGGATCGACCTCGCCGGCGAGCGCCGGGACATCGCCGCGTTCGAGGCGGTGCGCTTCAAGTTCGGGCGCAGCAGCTACCGCCATGCGGAGATCGATGCCGGTACCGTGGGCACCGTGTTCCGCAACCAGGGCTTCGACATGCGGGTCGAGGCGCTGCACAAGCCGATCGGCCTGTTCCGCGGCATGGTCGGCTTCCAGTCGACCCGTTTCGAGTTCGAGGCGGTGGGCGACGAGGCCTTCCTGCCCCGGACTTCGAACCGCACCAACGGCGTGTTCCTGTTCGAGGAAGTCAAGATCGACGCCCTGACGCTGCAGGCGGGCGGTCGCCTCGAGCGCAACAGTGTCGGCGCGCTGGACGACCCGAATTTCGGCCCGGCAGAGACGCGCAACTTCACCGCGAGGAGCGGATCGATCGGCGGCGTGTACAGCCTGAACCGCGCGTACGCGGTCGCGCTCAACCTGTCGCGCACCGAGCGTGCGCCCAACTACCAGGAACTGTTCGCCAACGGCCCGCACATCGCGACCAACGCGTTCGAGATCGGCAACCGGTCGTTCGGGCTGGAAGTGTCGAATGCGGTCGACCTGTCGCTGCGCAAGCGCGAAGGGCGCGTGACGGGCAGTGCCGGCGTGTTCTACAACCGATTCTCCAACTTCATCGCGCTGGTGTCGGACGCGACTTTCGTCGACCCTGATCCGGTACGCAACCTGCCGGGCCTGCGCTACACCGGCGTGCCCGCTGAGTTCAAGGGTGCGGAGGCCTCTGCCCGCATGCTGCTGGTCGATCGTCCGTACCGTATCGCGCTCGACGTGAAGGGAGACATCACCCGTGCCGAGAACACCGATACCGGCGAGCCCCTGCCGCGCATCTCGCCGATGCGTTTCGGTGGCGGGCTGTCGTTCGAGCAGGGCCCGCTGACCGCGCGCATCGACGCGATGCGGGTGAGCGGGCAGGACCGCGTATCCGCGGCCGAGTTGCCGACCGACGCCTACACGATGGTCAACGCGAGCGTCGGCTACCGGATGAACGTGCCCATGGCGAAGCTCGACCTGTTCCTGCGCGGGGTGAACCTGCTCAACCAGGAAGCCCGCAACCATGTGTCGTTCATCAAGGATATCGCGCCCTACGGGCGGCGCGGCGTCGTGGCCGGGCTGCGCGCGACCTTCTGACCCGGGCGGGCTGCGTATAATCGGGGGCCAGACTCGCCCGGCCCAGCCCAATGCAGCAGTTCGAAGGCACGACCATCCTTTCCGTCCGCCGTGGCCCGGTCGTCGCCCTCGGCGGTGACGGGCAGGTCACGCTCGGCAACATCGTGATCAAGTCGACCGCGCGCAAGGTGCGGCGGCTCTACCACGAGAAGATCCTCGCCGGTTTCGCCGGCGGTACCGCCGATGCGTTCACGCTGTTCGAACGGTTCGAAGCCAAGCTCGAAAAGCATCAGGGCCACCTTCTGCGCTCGGCGGTCGAACTGGCGAAGGACTGGCGCACCGACCGCGTGCTGCGCCGGCTCGAGGCGATGCTCGCCATCGCCGATCGCGACCATTCGCTGGTGATCACCGGTGCCGGCGACGTACTGGAACCGGAGCATGGCATCGTCGCGATCGGCAGCGGCGGTGCCTATGCGCAGGCCGCAGCGCGCGCGCTGCTGCAGTCCACCGACCTGGCGCCAGTCGAAGTGGTGAAGCGCTCGCTGTCGATCGCGGGCGAGATCTGCATCTACACCAACCAGAACCACGTGATCGAAGAACTTCCGGGCCCCACGGCCTGATCCGGGCTCGCATCTATGGGCGTGACCACACCATGAGCGCAATGACCCCGCAGGAAATCGTCCACGAACTCGACAAGCATATCGTCGGGCAGCAGGCGGCCAAGCGTGCGGTGGCGATCGCGCTGCGCAACCGCTGGCGGCGGGCGCAGGTCGACGAATCCCTGCGCCACGAGATCACGCCGAAGAACATCCTGATGATCGGCCCGACGGGTGTCGGCAAGACCGAGATCGCGCGTCGGCTCGCCCGGCTGGCCGATGCCCCTTTCATCAAGGTCGAGGCCACCAAGTTCACCGAGGTCGGCTATGTCGGCCGCGACGTCGACACGATCATCCGCGACCTCGCCGAGGTGGCGATCAAGCAGGGGCGCGAGGCCGAGATGCGTCGGATGCGCCACCGGGCCTCGGATGCCGCCGAAGAACGTGTGCTCGATGCGCTGCTGCCACCGGCACGCGACATCGGCTTCGAGGCCGACGAGTCGCAACGCATCGAACGCAGCGACCGCAACTCGAGTACCCGGCAGAAGTTCCGCAAGAAGCTGCGCGAGGGCGAACTTGACGACAAGGAGATCGAGATCGACGTGGCGGCGGTCAACCCGCAGGTCGAGATCATGGCCCCACCCGGGATGGAGGACCTCACCTCGCAGATCCAGGGCGTGTTCCAGAACATGGGCGGAGGGCGCCGCAAGACCCGCAAGCTGTGCATCCGCGAGGCGATGCAACTGCTGACCGACGAGGAGGCTTCGAAGCTGGTCAACGACGACGAACTGAAGCAGCGCGCGCTGGCCAATGTCGAGCAGAACGGCATCGTGTTCATCGACGAGTTCGACAAGATCGCCATGCGCAGCGAAGGCTCGGGCGTGGACGTGTCGCGGCAGGGCGTGCAGCGCGACCTGCTGCCCCTGGTCGAGGGCACGGCCGTGACGACCAAGTACGGGATGATCCGTACCGACCATATCCTGTTCATCGCCAGCGGTGCGTTCCACCTCACCCGGCCGTCCGACCTGATCCCGGAGATGCAGGGGCGGTTCCCGATCCGCGTCGAGCTCGATTCGCTGACCGTCGGTGACTTCGAACAGATACTGACTGCGACCGACGCCTGTCTCACCCGGCAGTATGCAGCGCTCATCCGCACCGAGGGCGTTTGCCTCGAGTTCCGCCCGGATGGCATCCGCCGGCTGGCCGAGATCGCCTGGCAGGTGAACGAACGGGTGGAGAACATCGGTGCGCGGCGGCTCTACACGGTGATGGAGAAACTGCTCGAAGAACTCTCCTTCGGCGCGCCGAAGCAGTCCGGCCAAACCGTCGTGGTCGATGCAACGTACGTGGACGCGCGCCTGAGAGACCTGGCCGGCAGCGAGGACCTCGCCCGGTACGTGTTGTAGCCTCTCTCCGGGCTGGAGAGCCGCCCAGCCCTAGCGCACGGTCAGGATCGGCTTGATGTTGAGCCTGCGCATCAGCGACTCTCCCGCGGTGCGTGCCTCGCGCTCGCCAGCGTAGGGGCCGACGTGTATCCGGTGCAGGCCGCGCGACTGGTAGACGTGGGCAAGTTTCGCCGCCTCGCCGAGTTCCGGGCGGATACGCCCGAGGAAGGTCTCGGCATTGTTCCGGTCACCGAACGCGCCCAGTTGCAGGAATACGCCGCCAGACTCCGCTGCCAGCGGCAGTGCACCCGTGCGTGCGGGGAGTTCGCCTGGGCCGGCTGGCGCCGTCGTGACGGCGGGCAGTGCTGCCTCGGCAAGGGGCGGCGCAGGTGGAAGCGGTGCGACCGTCGGCGCCGCCGCCGGCAGCGCCGGTGCGCGCGAGGCCAGGGTTGAGGTATCGGTCGGCCAGTTGATCCCCGGGATCAGCTTCTCGACTTCGACGGTTGCGCTGCCGGCTTCGATATAGCCGAGCCGGAACGCCGCGGCATAGGACAGGTCGATCAGCCGCTCGCCCAGGAACGGGCCCCGGTCGTTGATCCGCACGACTACCTGCCTGCCGTTGGCGACGTTGGTCACGCGGACATAGCTCGGGATCGGCAGCGTCGGGTGGGCGCCGGTCATCTCGTACATGTCGTACACCTCGCCCGACGAGGTCTTCTGCGCGTGGTATCGCTTGCCGTACCAGGTGGCAACGCCGCGCGCGCGGTACGGTACTCGTTCGGTCATCGGCGTGTAGCCGCGGCCGAAGACCACGTACGGCCGGTTGGCGAACCGGTGCAGTGGCTCGCTGCGCGGTTTGGCATCCGGGATGGTGTCGAGGTTCGGCGGCGGATTATTGCCGGGGCCATCGTCGAGGTAGAACGCTCCGCCCCGGCGGGCGGTGGTCTTCGCTGGCGGCCGTGCGGTACCGGGCGAGGGCCGCGCGGCGGGATCGTCGAGGGTGGTGCCTGCGTCCTTCGCGTCGCCCGGGGCAGGTCCGGTGGATGCGCAGCCAGCCACGCTCAGTGCGGCGGTGACCGCCAGCGCCAGCACGGCGAGCCGCACCGGCGCGGCCGGCGACCGCATCGGGGCGATCGGTGTGCGTTTCATGACTTGATCAGTTTCCGGTTGGTCGAGATGCTCATCAGCAGACCGAAGCCGAAGAAGGCGCTCACCAGCGCTGTGCCGCCGTAGCTGATCAGCGGCAACGGCACCCCGACGACCGGAAGGATACCCGACACCATGCCCATGTTCACGAACGCATAGGTGGCGAAGGTCAGCGTGACCGAGCCTGCCACCAGTCGCGTGAACACGGTCGGTGCATCGAGCGTGATCGCCAGCCCGCGCGCGATCACCAGCAGGAACAGCAGCAGGAGGATGGCATTGCCGAGCAATCCGAATTCCTCCGAATACACCGCGAATATGAAGTCGGTCGTCCGTTCCGGCAGGAAGTCGAGGTGGGTCTGCGTGCCCTGGAGCCAGCCCTTGCCGAACCATCCGCCCGATCCGACCGCGATGGTCGACTGGATGGTGTGGTAGCCCGCCCCCAGCGGATCCTGGCTCGGGTCGAGCAGGATCATCACCCGCGTGCGCTGGTAGTCGTGCATCAACGACCACGCCAGCGGCAGTGCAGCCAGGCCGGCCGCCCCCAGCGCGAAGAGGATCTTCCACGGCAGGCCGGCCAGGAACAGCACGAAGCAGCCGGAGGAGGCGATCAGCAGCGCCGTGCCGAGGTCTGGCTGGCGCAGGATCAGCAGCACGGGAAGCACGAACAGCGCGGCGGCGATCGCGTAGTTGCGCAGCCTGAGCGTCGACTCGTAACGGTCGAAGTACCACGCCAGCGCCAGCGGCAGCGCGATCTTCATCAGCTCAGACGGTTGCAGGCTGAGCACGCCGAGGTCGAGCCAGCGGCGCGCGCCGTTGCGCACGTCGCCCACCAGTGCGACGGCGAACAGCAGCGCGAGCGCCACCAGGTATGCGGGCATGGCCAGTCGTATCACCTGGCTCATCGGCGTGTTCGCGACCACCCACATGACCGCGAAGGCGACGCCGATGTTGAACAGCTTGGTTTCCATCCGGTCGAAGCTCTGGTTGGACGCGCTGTAGAGCGTGACCATCCCGGCCGCGAGCAGCATGCAAACCGCGATCAGCAGCGGCACGTCGATGTGTGCCGTGCCCTTGCGCCAGAGGGTTTCAATCACGTTCTGCACCGGCTCCTCCGTTGCTGGCGGCGCCATTGGCCGCTGCACCCGGTCTTCCCGGGGCGTCGATCGGCGTCACCGGCTTGCCGAACAGGAAGAAGTCGATCACGGTTCGCGCGAGCGGTGCCGCATTGGCGCCGCCGCCGCCGGCGTTCTCGACCAGCACGGCGAGCGCGATCGTCGGATTGTCGGCCGGCGCGTAGGCGATGAACAGCGCATGGTCGCGGTGCCGCTCGTCCAGCCGGCTCGCATCGTACTTCTGGCCCTGCTTGATCGCGACGACCTGCGAGGTGCCGGTCTTGCCGCCGACGATGTACTTCGCGTCGGCGAAGGCACGATGCCCGGTGCCGCCCGGGGTGGTCACCCCGATCATCGCAGCCTGCACCAGGGCCCAGCTCTCCGGCTTGAAGTCGAGGCGGCGCAGCGGCTCCGCCAGTACCGCGCGCTGTGCGCGCGATGTCGCGTCCTGGACCAGGTTGACCAGGTGCGGCCGCCACACCGTGCCCTTGTTGGCGATGATCGCGGTCGCGTTGGCCATCTGCAGCAGGGTCATCACGTTATAGCCCTGGCCGATGCCGATGGAGATGGTGTCGCCGACGTACCACTTCTGCCGGAACCGGCGCTGCTTCCATTCCTGGGACGGGTTGATGCCGATCGCCTCGCCCTCGAGGTCGAGGCCGGTGCGGGCGCCGAAGCCGAACTGGCGCATGAAGTTGCTGATCGTGTCGATGCCCAGGTCGAATGCGAGCTGGTAATAGTAGGTGTCGCAGGAGATGACGATCGACTGGTGCAGGTTCACCGAGCCATGGCCACCGGGCTTCCAGTCGCGGTACTGGTGCGAATTGCCAGGCAGCGTGAAGAAGCCCGGGTCGCTGATCGCATACTGCGGGGTACGCTTGCCCAGTTCGAGCGCGGCCAGTGCCATGAACGGCTTGTAGGTCGACCCTGGCGGGTATTGCCCGCTCAGCGCCCGGTTGACCATCGGGCGGTCGGGATGGGTGTTCAGCTCGTTCCAGGTCGGCGGGTCGATGCCGTCGATGAACAGGTTGGGATCGAAGCCCGGCTTGCTGACGAAGGCAAGTACGCCGCCGGTGGACGGATCGATCGCCACCAGCGCGCCGCGCCGGCTGCCGAAGGCCGTCTCCGCGGCCTCCTGCAGTCGGAGATCGAGGTGGAGTTGCAGGTTGTTGCCGGACACCGGCGGCGTGCGCGACAGCGTGCGGACCGCTCGGCCGCCTGAATCGACCTCGACCTGTTCCATGCCGGTCGTGCCGTGCAGCTCGCGTTCATACATCTGCTCCAGCCCGGTCTTGCCGATGTGCTCCGAGCCGCGGTAATTCGACAGGCGGCCGTCGGCCTCCAGGGTCTCCATTTCCTTCGGGTTGATCCGTCCGATGTAGCCGACCACGTGCGACGCGAGCGCGCCGTTCGGGTAGCGGCGGAACAGCCGGGCATTGATCTCCACACCGGGGAATCGGTAGCGGTTGGCGGCAAAGCGGGCGATCTCGCCTTCCGACAGGCGGGTGCGGATCGGAATGGCCCCCAGCTTGCGCGATTCATCGAGCAGCCGCTTGAAGCGGCGCCTGTCCTTCGGCGCGATCTCGATCAGCTGGGACAGCGACTCGATCGTCGCGTCGAGGTCGCGCACCACCGTCGGGTTGATCTCGAGTGTGTACGCGGTGAAGTTGTGGGCCAGCACCGTCCCGTGTCGGTCGAGGATCAGCCCCCGGTTGGGCACGATCGGCACGAGCGAGATCCGGTTCGCCTCGGCCTGTGTGTAGTAGTACTCGTGCTTCATCACCTGCAGGAAGACGAAGCGCGCCAGCAGCAGCCCGAACAGCACCAGCACGAAGATGGCGGCGATAGCGGTACGGCGCCTGAACTCCGAGCGCTCGCCTTCCAGGTTCTTCAGCTCGACGAATTGCGGCATCGGGGCGATCAGATCGGGTGTTCCGGATCGATGCGCGGGCGTTGCGGTGCAAGCAGGACGATCCACACCAGCGGCCAGAGCAGGGCCCCGGTGAGCGGCGACACGAACCATGTCCAGCCGGGGAAGGCGGCGCCGCCCGCGAGCCGCACCAGGAGGATCACCGCCTGTGCGGTGAGCAGGACGGGCAGGATCTGCAGAATATGCTTGTCGGTGCTGAACATGCGCAGCCGCCGGCGTAGCAGCGTCGCGCCGAGCGCGACTACCGTGTAGGCGAGTGCATGCTGTCCGAACAGGCTGGCCTGCGCGACGTCCATCGCCAGCCCGAGCGCGAAGGCGACACCGAAACCGATCAGCCGCGGTTCGCGCACGATCCAGAACAGCAGCGCCAGCGCGACGAAGTCCGGCTTGAGCCAGGTCCACATGCCTTCCCATGGCAGCAGGTTGACGACCAGGGCCAACAGCAGCGTGAACCAGAGGAAGCCGGGCCGTACCGGCAGCAGCAGTTCCTGCCTCGGACCGATGCTCATGCCCATTGCATGGCTCCCGGGCGGTTGACGGCCATCGGTCAGCCTCCCTTGCGGCCGCGCTTGCGCTGCGGCGCCGGCTCTTCGAATCCCGGGTTTTCCGGGTGTGGAGCGCTGGCGGTGAGGACCAGGACCTGCCGGTAGCGGTTCACCCCGGCTGCAGGCTGGGCGCTGATGCGCGCGAACATGAACGCCGCGTTCCGCTCGACCTCCTGCACCGTCGCCACTGGCAGCCCGGCCGGATAGGTGCCGTCGATGCCGGAGGTGACCAGCTTGTCGCCGGTCTGGATGTCGGCGGAGAACGGCATGAAGCGCAGTTCAAGCGTGCCATCGGAGCCGACGCCGAAAAGCACGCCGCGTACGCCGCTGCGCATCACCTGTACCGGTACGGTCATGTCCTTGTCGGTGATCAAGGTGACCTGGCTTGCCCACGGGTAGACGCGGGTGACTTGCCCGACCAGGCCGGCCGCATCGACCACCGGCTGGCCCTGCCCGACGTTGTCGGACATCCCTTTGCTGATGATCACGCGCCGGGTGAACGGATCGCGGTGCGAATAGAGTATCTCCGCATAGACGGCCGCTTGCGAATGGCTGGCCCGGGTATCCAGGAGGCCGCGCAGCCGGGCGTTTTCGAGCTCCAGCGCCTCCAGCCTGAGCAGTGCCGCCGCATTGACCAGGTTCTGCTGTTCAAGCGTGTTGTTGCGGCCGGTCAGTTGCGCCTGCGCCGTGAAGAACCCGGACATTCGGTCGAGCAGCGCCGCCGGTGCGAGAGCCACCCGCTGCAGCGGATAGAGCACGACGGCAACCACCTGCTGCACATGGGTCAGGTACCTGAACCGGCTGTCGGCGACGATCAGCATCAGAGCGAGCAGCGAGAACAACAGAAAACGCGCGAACGGCGTCGGGCCGCGGTTGAAGAAGGGTTGCTGCGCGTATTCCATTCAGCGCGCCGGCTGTGGTCTGGGATCGCTGGCAGCAGCCAGCAGTGGGGGCAGGTCGCCGGCCGTCGCCGGGCAGAATGGGCAGTGGGGTAGGGTGCCGGTCTCAGTCACTGGTAAAGATCGACGATACCCGGTCCATCTGCTCCAGTGCCAGCCCTGAACCACGGACCACGCAGGTGAGCGGGTCTTCCGCGCAGATCACCGGCAGCCCGGTCTCTTCCATCAGCAGTCGGTCGATGTCGCGCAGCAGCGCGCCGCCACCGGTGAGGACCATGCCCTTCTCGGCGATGTCCGCGCCCAGTTCCGGCGGCGTCTGTTCGAGCGCGCTCTTCACCGCGCCCACGATCTGGTTCAGCGGCTCGGTGAGTGCCTCGAGGATCTCGTTGCTGGAGATCGTGAAGCTGCGCGGGATGCCTTCGGCCAGGTTGCGGCCTTTCACTTCCTTCTCACGTACCTCGCTGCCGGGGAAGGCGGAGCCGATTTCCTTCTTGATCTCTTCGGAGGTCGTCTCGCCGATCAGCATCCCGTAGTTGCGGCGGATGTAGTTGATGATCGCCTCGTCGAACTTGTCGCCGCCGACGCGCACCGAGTTGGCGTAGACGATACCGCCGAGCGAGATCACCCCGACCTCGGTCGTGCCGCCGCCGATGTCGACGACCATCGACCCGGTGGCCTCCTCGACCGGAAGACCTGCGCCGAGAGCGGCGGCCATCGGTTCCTCGATCAGTTCGACCTTGCGCGCGCCGGCGCCATAGGCCGATTCGCGGATCGCGCGCCGTTCGACCTGGGTGGAGCCGCAGGGCACGCAGATGACGATGCGCGGGCTCGGGCTGAAGATGCGCGAGTCGTGTACCTTGCGGATGAAGTGCTTGAGCATCTGCTCGGTGATCGTGAAGTCGGCGATCACGCCGTCTTTCATCGGGCGGATGGCGGTGATGTTGCCAGGCGTGCGTCCCAGCATCTGCTTGGCCGCCAGGCCAACCTGCTGGATCACCTTCTTGCCGTTCGGGCCGCCTTCCTGGCGGATCGCGACGACCGACGGTTCGTTGAGGACGATGCCTTTGCCCCGCACCCAGATCAGGGTGTTTGCCGTGCCGAGATCGATCGCGAGATCAGTCGAGAAATAGCCGCTGAGGAATCCGAACATTTATGGAGTGAATTCGATTGGGTGCGTGCCGGACGGCGCGATGGGAGGCGGCGCGGTCCGGGTTGACGGTCGGTGGGGGCCGGGAGGACGGGTGATCAACTACGTTATGATACTCCGGATCGTCATCGGCAAGCCCGCTTCCACGCGCCCCGTCGGACGCGCTTCGCTGCCGTTTTCGGCTTCCCCTTCGCTTTTCCACGTCCGCACGCCCGCACGTCCACACATGTCGCTTCGCCCGGAAGACGTACAGCGCATCGCGCACCTCGCGCGCCTCGCGATCACCGAAGAGGAGGCCGAGCGCACGCTCGGGCAACTGAACGATATCTTCGGCATGATCGAGCGCATGCGTGCGGTCGACACCGAGGGCGTGGTTCCCATGTCGCACCCGCTCGGCGGGGCACAGCGATTGCGTGCCGACGTCGTCACCGATATCCCTGACCGCGAGCGCAACCTGGCCAATGCGCCGGCGCGCCAGGATGGCCTGTTCCTCGTGCCGCGCGTGCTGGAGTGACGCGATGATCGACGTCCTGCACCAGATGCCGTTGCCTGGGCTGGCGAAGCGGCTGGCCACGCGCGAAGTGTCCGCGGTGGAGCTTGCGCGCCACTTCCTCGACCGAATCGAGCGCCACCGGGGCCTCAATGCGTTCCTCGATATTCGCCCGGAAGTGACTCTGGCCCAGGCGCAGGCGGCAGATGCCCGGCGTTCGCGCGGGGAATCCG
>CAMDXD010000088.1 GCA_945877995.1 Bordetella parapertussis | reverse complement strand
GAGGTCGCCAGCGGCATCGCCGTGGCATTCATGTGCGAAGAAGTGCGCAAGGCGCTGGTCGACACGGATCCGTCCAGCACGGAGGCGTCGCCGATGCTCCGCGCGGAACGCGTACTGCGCGAACAGTCGACCCTGGCGAACACGTCGATCTTCCAGTCGTCGCAGACCCAGCCGCAGTACGCCGGCATGGGCACCACGCTGGTTTCGGTGCTGTTCGCCGACAACCAGGTGTCGGTCGCCCACATCGGCGACTCCCGGTTGTACCGCCTGCGCGGTGACAGCTTCGAGCAGATCACCCGCGACCACTCTCTGCTCCAGGAGCAGATCGACAGCGGGATGATCTCCAAAGAAGACGCGCGGCATTCCATGAACAAGAATCTGGTCACGCGCGCGCTCGGGGTGGACCCGGAGGTCGAGACTGAGGTCCATAGCTACGAAGTGCTGCCGGGCGACATCTACCTGCTGTGCTCGGACGGGCTGTCCGACATGATCCCGGAACCGGAAATCCACAGCACGCTCGACACGCTGAAGGCAAATCTGCAACTGGCGGCCGACCAGCTGGTGCAGACGGCCAACGACTACGGCGGGCGGGACAATGTGTCGGTCGTTCTGGTACAGGTGAATGAACCGTTTCCGGTCGGCGCCGGCTGGATGTCCAGATTCATGTCCTGGCTAAAATAAGGTATAAACACATGGCCATGGCAAAATTGATCATCAGTGTGGACGGGCAGGTACTTGACGAGGTAGAACTCGTGAAGGAGCGCACGACCGTCGGACGCAAACCGCACAACGACGTGCGCATCGAGAACCTCGCCATCAGTGGTGAACATGCGGCGATCGTAACGATCCTGAACGATTCGTTTCTCGAGGATCTCGGCAGCACGAACGGGACGACGGTCAACGGCCACCCGATCAAGAAGCACTTTCTGCAGAACAACGACGTCGTCGAGATCGGGAAGTACAAGCTCAAGTACATCAACGAGAAGGCGTCCCAGTCCTCGTCGGGCGACTTCGAGAAAACCATGCTGCTGCGCCCGCCCCAGGTTGCAGCCGCACAGCCGGCATCAGCGTCCGGCAGTACGCGCATCGGCGACCCGGCCAGCATACGTCCGGGCGGCCAGATCGATCTGACCGCAACCATGCCAGGCCCGCTGCCCGCGCTGTCGACCGGCGTGGTTGGTCAGCCGTCTCCGTCCCCGGCGGCCGCGCCGACCGTGGCGGCAGGCGTAGCGCAGCCGCTGGCCGGTCTCTCCCCGGCGATGGCGCCGGCGCCATCGCCGACCGCAAGCGCATCGATACCGGCGCTGCGCCCTGCGCCGCCCCCCCCCGCAGCGATCCAGATCCTCACGGGTCCGAGCGCCGGCAAGGAACTCGACCTGGTGAAGAACCTCACCACGCTCGGCAAGCCGGGCGTACAGGTCGCGGTCATCACCCGGCGCCCGCATGGCTTTTTCATCACGCATGTCGAAGGGGCGCAGTATCCGAGCGTGAACGGACATTCGCTAGACGGGCAACCGCGGCAATTGCATGACCACGACATCATCGATCTGGCGGGCGTCAAGATGGAGTTCTTCCACAAGCCTGATTGATCAGATCGCTTCGCTGCAGCCACCGTTCAAGGTTCGCAGCTGGCTGCCGATAAGCATCAACCCGGAAAGAATGCCTCCGGGAGGGGCTTCAGGGATCGGGGCGGGCAATATGTCTCGCTCGCGCTGTGACGGACTGCACTGAGAGCAGATGCCCCCGGCGTCGGTATCACAAAGGAACAGGCCGCTGATATCATGCGGCGTGTTTCGACCATGCAGCGCGGCGGCGGTGTGCCGCGACCCTGCTCCTGACCCGGACACGGAGCGGGTGCGCATGAAGGGCAAGGATGGGTCGTCGCCCGGTAACGCGCTGCACCAGCACTACCCGGAACCGGTCGCTCCCTGCCGGGCAGCGCCTCCGCCGGTCGACCGGGGTGGCATGTGCATGTTCCAGACCAGACAAGGCAGATGTCCCGGATGAAGTTGCGCGTGCTCGGTTGCAGTGGCGGTATCGGCGGCAGTCTGCGCACGACCTCGTTCGTGCTGGACGACGATGTGCTGGTCGATGCCGGAACCGGCGTCGGAGACCTCAACATCGAAGAACTCCAGCGCATCGACCGGGTATTCCTGACGCATTCCCACCTGGACCATGTGACGTCGCTGCCATTCCTGGTCGACACGGTCGGCTGGATGCGCGACCGTCCGCTCACCGTGCATGCGCTGCCCGAGACTATCGAGGTGCTGCGCCAGCATCTGTTCAACTGGAAGCTGTGGCCGGATTTCGCGCAGATTCCCGATGCACTGAATCCGTGGATGCGCTACCAGCCGGTGGCCGTCGGCGAGCGGTTCGACCTGGGGCGAGGGCGCAGCATCACGCCGTTGCCGGCCAACCATGTGGTACCGGCTGTCGGCTACCATCTCGACAGTGGCCGGGCGAGCCTGGTGTATACCGGCGACACTACGGTCAACGACGCCCTCTGGCCGATGGTCAACCGCATCGACAACCTCCGCTACCTCATCATCGAGACCGCGTTCTGCAACCGGGAACATGAACTCGCGCGTACATCCAAGCATCTCAGTCCGATGATGCTGGCCGGCGAGCTCGAAAAGCTGCAGCGGCGGGTCGACATCTACATCACGCACTTGAAGCCGGGGGAGTACGAGGCCATCATGGAAGAAATCCAGTCGTGCGCGGGCCGATTCGCCCCGCACATGCTGCTGATGTTCCAGCAGTTCGAGTTCTGACAGCCATGATCGACATGATGCGATTCCGACCGGGGGGCAACCCACCATGAGCAGCGTTCTCGACACCCGGCCCCAGGCGCAGGGTGGGGCCTCCGCGACCGGCGGGGAACCGCTGGCGGACAGGCTCCGGTTCTCGCAGGGCCTGCAGGCGGTCACGAATCGCATCCACTCGTTGAGCGAACTCGACGAGATCATGGTCGAGCTGTCGCAGGACATCTGCACGCTGTTCGAAGCCGACCGGCTGACAATCTACGTCAGTACGGAAGACGGCAATTCGATCGTCTCGAAGGTGAAGACCGGCCTGAATTCGTTCAAGGACCTGAAGCTTCCGATCAACGAGCAGAGTATCGCGGGGTTCGTGGCGAGCACCCGGCGCGTTGTCAACGTCGCAGACGTCTACAGCGACGACGAGCTGAAGCGCTACAGCCCGCAGCTGCACTTCCTGAAGGAAGTCGACAAGCGCACCGGCTACCGCACCCGGCACATGCTGGTCGTGCCCATCTGCGAGTCGGCCAGAGAAGCGCAGCCGGGCGCTGGCAGCGCGGCCCAGGCGCCCCTCGTCGGCGTGATCCAGCTCATCAACTCCCGCACAGGCGAGCCATTCTCGCAGACTGCCGAGGACGGCGCGCGCCAGCTGGCCGAGACGCTGGCGATCGCGCTGCTGCAGCGGCAGAAGCAGCCGGCGTTCAAGATCCGTGGCAAATACGACCAGCTGATCGCGGGTGCCGTGCTGTCCGCAGACGAGATGGAGCTCGCACTGCGCTCGTCGCGGCGCAAGAACATCGATATCGAAGATGTGCTGATCGACGAATTTCAGGTCAAGGTCCCGCTGCTCGGCGACTCGCTGGCGCTGTTCTTCCAGTGCCCGTACGAGCCGTTCCGCGCCGACCGTCTCAAGCCGCTCGACCTGCTGAAGAACATCCGGCGCGAATTCGCCGCCGAGAGCGGCTGGCTGCCGCTCGAAGAGGGCAAGAGCGGCCTGGTCGTCCTGTGCACCGACCCCGAGAAGGTGCGCGGCTCGCGCCAGGTCGCCAACGTGTTCTCGAAGGTGAAGGTCGATTACCGGGTCACCACGAAGCGCGAGTTCGCCGCGACGATGAACCAGCTGTTCGGTGGCGGTGGCTCGGAAATCTCGGTCGACACCACCTCGGTCGGCGACCTGCTCTCCGAGCTGTCCCAGGAGGCCGAGGATGACAGCTCCGGGGTGGCTGAACTCTCGGCCGCTTCCGAGAACGAAGTGGTCCGGCTGGTGAACAAGATCATCATCGATGCGTACCATCAGGGCGCGTCGGACATCCACGTGGAGCCCGGCCCGGGCAAGCAGAAGACCCTGGTCCGCTTCCGCAAGGACGGCTCGCTGCACAACTACATCGAGGTGCCGGCCAGTTACCGCCCGGCGATCGCCGCGCGGTTGAAGATCATGTGCGACCTCGACATCTCCGAGAAGCGCAGGCCGCAGGACGGCAAGATCAAGTTCCGTAAATTCGGCCCGCTCGACATCGAACTGCGCGTCGCGACCATCCCCAGCCAGGGCGGCGTCGAGGATATCGTGATGCGTATCCTGGCCGCCGGTGAGCCGATCCCGCTCGACAAGCTCGGCGTGTCGGACCACAACCTGGGCCTGCTCAAGGGCGTGATTACCAAGCCATACGGGTTGTTCTTTGTCTGCGGGCCGACGGGCTCCGGCAAGACCACTTCGCTGCACTCGGTGCTCGGCTACATCAACACACCCGAGACCAAGATATGGACGGCGGAAGACCCGGTCGAGATCACGCAGCGCGGGCTGCGCCAGGTGCAGATGAACCCGAAGGCCGGGCTGACCTTCGCCACCGCCATGAAGGCCTTCCTGCGGGCCGATCCCGACGTGATCATGGTCGGCGAGATGCGCGACAAGGAGACCGTCGCGATCGGCATCGAGGCGTCCCTCACCGGCCACCTGGTTTTCGCCACGCTCCACACCAACAGCGCGCCGGAGTCGATCACCCGCCTGCTCGACATGGGCATGGACCCGTTCAACTTCTCCGATGCGCTGCTCGGCATCCTCGCGCAGCGCCTGGCGAAACGGCTGTGCTCGAAGTGCAAGAAGTCGCGGGTCGCCGGCAAGGACGAACTCGTGCTGCTGCTCGACGAATACGTGCAGGAACTCCGGCAGACCGAAACCTGGAAGAAAGACCCCGAAGCTGCGCGCGAGCAGGTTCACCAGCGCTGGGTCAGTCAGTTCGGTAACCCGCAGGGTGAGATCCTGCTCCACAGCAAGGTGGGCTGCGACACCTGTGGAGGCACCGGCTACAAGGGTCGGGCGGGCCTGCATGAACTGCTGATCGGCACCGACCGCCTGAAGAAGGGCATCCAGGAACACGCCCGCGTCGCCGATCTGTTGGCGATCGCGCTCGAAGAGGGCATGCGCACCCTGAAGATGGACGGCATCGAGAAGGTACTGCTCGGCATCACCGACATGCAGCAGGTACGCGCGGTCTGCATCAAGTAACCGGAGGCCGGTGTGGACGACATGCTGGCGCGCCTCGAGTACCTGAACGAGGTCGGCTCGGCCCTGTCCCGAGAGAAGGACATCGATCGCCTTCTGGAGTCGATACTGGTGGCCGCAAAGCACATCGCCCGCGCGGACGGCGGGACGCTGTATCGCGTCGGTGACGACCACCAGTCGTTGCGTTTCGAGATCATCCGCACCGACTCGCTGGGCATCGCGATGGGCGGCAGCACCGGCCGCACGGTGCCGTTCGCGCCGATCCCGCTGTTCGGGGACGACGGAGCGCCGAACGTGCACAACGTCGCCGCCTGCGCGGTGAACCAGGACCGTACCGTCAATATCGAGGATGCCTACGCCGAGGCGGGCTTCGACTTCTCGGGGACGCGGCGCTTCGACAGGCAGACCGGTTACCACTCGCGCTCGTTCCTGACCGTCCCCATGAAGAACCACGAGGACGAGATCATCGGCGTGCTGCAACTGATCAACGCCCGGGATGCCTCGGGTGCTGTACATCCGTTTTCCGATACCGACCAGCGCCTGGCCGAGTCGCTGGCCTCGCAGGCGGCGGTGGTACTGACCAACCGGCTGCTGATCTCCCACCTAGAGCACCTGTTCGAGTCGTTCATCAACCTGATCAACGCAGCCATCGACGACAAGTCGCCTTATACCGGCGGGCATTGCGAGCGGGTGCCGGTGCTGACGACGATGCTGGCCGATGCGGCGTGCGACACGACGACCGGTCCGCTGGCCGGCTTCGGCATGGACGACGCGCAGCGCTATGAGCTCAAGATCGCCGGGCTGCTGCACGACTGCGGCAAGGTGACGACCCCGGTGCACGTGGTCGACAAGGCCACCAAGCTCGAGACGATCTTCGACCGGATCCAGCTGATCGACACCCGGTTCGAGGTTGTGCGCCGCGGCATCGAGGTCGGCCTGCTGCGCGAACGCATCGCCGCGATGCAGGCGGGCGAGCGGGCCAACCTCGTCGACATGGAGGCCGAGCTGAAGCGCCGGATGCGGACGCTCAATGACGACCGCGACTTCCTGCGCAGGGCGAACATCGGCGGCGAATCGATGAGTGCCGAAGACCAGGCGCGTGTGCACGATATCGCCGCCCGCTGGCCGCGGATGGACGAGGCGGGCTTCGAAACGCCGTTCCTGACGGCCGACGAGATCGTCAACCTGACCATCCCGTACGGCACGCTCACCGAGGAAGAGCGCCGGGTGATCAACCATCACATCGACGTCACGATCCAGATGCTCGAGGCGCTGCCCTGGCCGAAGCACCTGCAGAACGTGCCCGAGTTCGCCGGCGGGCACCACGAGCGGATGGATGGCAAGGGCTATCCACGCGGGCTGTCGGGCACGCAGATGTCGGTGCAGGCGCGCATGATGGCGATCGCCGACGTGTTCGAGGCGCTGACCGCCAAAGACCGCCCCTACAAGGCCGGAAAGACCCTGACGGAAGCATTGACCATCCTCGGCAGGATGCGGATCAACGGCCACATCGACCCCGACCTGTTCGATGTGTTCGTGCGCGAGAAGGTCTACCTGCGCTACGCCGAGCAGTTCCTCGATCCCGAACAGATCGACGACGTCGATCCGGCATCGATCCCGGGGTTTCGTGGCTGATGCGCCGGCACGGGCGTGACGTTGCGCACAAGCTGCCAATTTTCGTCACTCACTGATGCGTGATGCGAGTCAGGCGCCTCGAACGACAACAGCAGTTGTGCTGCAGAGCGCAATGATTCAACGTGTTGGCGTTGCCGGGATTGTCTGGCACACTGATTACGTCGCAAGAAGGTGCGAGGCACCCGCCGCTTCCCCCAATCCCCAGATTGCCCCGTTCCCGGATTCGCGGATTGCCTGCAGGAAACGTGATGAAAAAAGTGCAGGTAGGCTTTACCCTGATCGAGCTGATGATCGTGGTGGCGATCATCGGCATCCTGGCTGCCGTGGCCATTCCGCAATACCAGGACTACGTGACGCGCACGCGCTGGGCAACGGTGATCACGGAACTGGCGCAACTGCGCAGCGCGGTGAGCACTTGCCTGCAGGTCAGTGGCGGCGATCCGAGCGCCTGCGACACCGCGGCGGAACTGGGCCTGCCCGCGGGTACGTTCCCGCTGAACGTGGGCAACATCACCGTGGGTGGCACCACGCAGAAGGTAGCAATTGCGCTGCCGACCCCTGCCGGCGCTGGGCCGACCGGCGCAACGCTGAGCTTCGCGCTTGTTGGCGATGGGCTGTACCACAACTGCACACTCAACATGGTTGCCACCGTCGGTAGCGTGTCCGTGACGTGGAATTACGCCGGTTCAGGAGGCACTGCCGCTACCTGCGCACGTTCGCGCACCGGCTTCACCTACAGCGGCTGACGGAAGGCATGGTCAGGTCCCAGGCCTGCGCCGATCGTTTTTTGGCCGTGCGCATGGCCGGCAGGCGTATTCAACCTGTGACTGATTTCCCGCCTCGAGATGCTGTACTGCGGACGCGCGCAGGTGTCGGTGCCGGCGCGGGTGATGGCGATAGTTGTGATGTGTTCGTCCGCGAGAAAGTCTACGTCTTTTACACCGAGCAGTTCCTCGATCCCGAGCAGATCGACGATATCGATCCGGCAACGATCCCGGGGTGTCGCAGCTGGTGCGTCGGCACGGGCCGTGCAGCGTTCACGTCTCCAGCGTGACGTTGTGCACAATCTGTCATTTTTCGTCCCTAACGGACGGCAGATGCGGATCCGATGGTTCGCTCGGGGCATCTGAGAGACGCTTAAAGGCGTTCAAGATCAATCAGTTGAAATATATAGCTGATGCTGGCATACGCTTTGCTAAGTAGATCGACGTGGAGTGTATGGTGTTCTGGTTCCCCCTTGAATTTGTCGCTGGAGATGATATGAAAAAGATTCAGAAAGGCTTTACCCTGATCGAACTGATGATCGTGGTGGCGATTATCGGTATTCTGGCTGCCGTGGCCATTCCGCAGTATCAGGACTACGTGACGCGCACGCGCTGGGCGACGGTGATCACTGAAACGGCGCAACTGCGCAGCGCAGTGGCGACCTGCCTGCAAACCAGTGGCGGTGACCCGAGCCTCTGCAACACCGATGTTTTACTGGGCCTCCCCGCCAGCACGTTCCCGGTGAGCGTGGGCAGCATTACGGTCGGCGGCGTCACACAAGACGTAACAATCGCGGCGCCCACCGCCGCCGGTACTGCGCCGACCGGCGGGACGCTCACCTTTGTGCTCGTAGGTAGCTCGCAGTACAACAGTTGCAGGCTGTCGATGGTCGCCACGGTAGGCCCCGTTTCCGTGACGTGGGGGTATACGGGTACGAGTGGTGGCGCGGTTGCTTGCTCACGCGCGCGCACCGGCTTCGCCTACAGCTGATATCTGGATGCATGGTCAGCCCCCGGCCTGCGCCGGGGGTTTTTTTTGGCCGTGCGCATTGCCGGCCGGCGTATCCACAGGAACCCATGTCTCGCTCAGACCCAGCTGCAGGTGATGTCGGGTTGGCCAGGTTGGATGGCAGCAGGCTGCCGCCCGGCGCCGCCATGGCGCTTGCAGCGTTCGCCGGCATCGTGCTGGTGGCCGGCGTGGCAAGGCCCTGGGCCGGGCTGCTGCACTGGCACGATTCGCAGCGGCTGCTGCAGAGCCTGCTGCTGCTGACGGTCGGCGCGGCGGTGGCCAGCCTGAGTCCGTTGCGCAGCCGCCTGTTCCTGCAGGCGGGCCGGGCTGGGCCCGTCCCCTGGGCGCTGGCCGTGGGTGCTGGCCTGGTCGGTGTGCTGTCGGCCCTGTGCAGCGGCTTTGCCCTGATGGGCCTGACCGAGGTTGCCCTGTTCACGCTGCTCGCGTTGCTGGCGCTGGCGGTGATGGACGCGCGCGGCGCGTCGCCGGCTGCGTTCGATCGTGCCGGGCTGGTGGTGGTGATGGCCGCCGGCATGGTGCTGGCCGTGCTGTTCGGTGCCTCCTACGCGGCCGCGCTGCTGTCCGGGGCCGGCTTCCATGTCGAGAACCTGTATCGCGGCGGTTTTTCCAACCCCCGCGCCATGGGGCAGTTCCACACGATGGCGCTGCCGTTGATGGCGGCCGCTTGCCTGCATGCCAGCCTTGCGGCGCGCTGGCGTGCGCTGTGCCTTGCGGTGCTGGTGGTGACCCTGGTGTTGGCGCTGCTCGCTGCCAGCCGTGCGACCTGGTACGCCTGGCCTGCGGCGACCCTGGCCGTGCTGCTGGTCTGTCCGCGTGCCGGGCGCAGGCTGCTGCCGCTTCTGGCCCTGGCGCTGGCGGGGGCGCTCGCCGGTTTCTGGCTGCTGTTCCATGTGCTGCCGCCGATGTTCATCGACGCCTGGTCGTTCGATGCGCAGCAGTCCTATTCGCGGCTCGCTGCGCCGTTCGACCTGAGGCTGCGTGAGGTGCTGTGGGCGCGTGCAGCGGCGTGGGCCAGCCTGTTTCCCGTGCTCGGTATCGGGCCTGCCGGCCTTGCGCTCGATTTCAATCCGGTGGCCGCGTCTGCGCACAGCGCACCCCTGCAGATCGCGGCCGAGTGGGGGCTGCCGGCGCTGGCGATGATCGCAGCCGGGCTCGGCCTAGCCGGTTGGCGCATGGCGGGCGGACTGCGCGTCGCGTGCCGTGGCAGTGACGCAACGGCCGACACCATGCCCACGCCGGTGCTCGCCGCATCGCTGGCGATTGCCCTGTGCGGCGCGCTGATCCATTCGCTGGTCGATGGCGTGATCGTGATGCCGCACGCGCAGGTGGCGCTTGCCTGCGCGTGCGGCTGGGCTGCTGCTTGCCTGCTGCCACCGGCCGCCGCCGGCACGCAGCCGCCCCCGCGGCCAGCGCGCCGGCCCTCGCTGCGCTCACTCGCTGGCGCGCTGGCCGCGGGGGCGGCGATGGTGGCGCTGTTCAACGGTGTTGCGCCCTGGGTCGCGCAGCGTGACCTGCTCGACGCAGACCGGGCGCGGGACGAGCAGGCCGGGTTGCCGACGGTGCCGCGCTTCTGGAGCAACGGCTTTCTGCTCGACCAGGTCGATCTTCGGGATATCCGCTTCCTGCGGGCCACCGGCCCGGGCGTACCCGAGCGATTCACCGATCCCCGGCTCGCGCTGCGGACCGGTACCGCAGCGCCCGGCCGCTAGGCTGCGACTACCGTCTCGACGCTCTCGCGGGCGCCGCGGTTGTCGACCCAGGCCAGCGCCACCTTGTCGCCCGGCTTGGCGCCGCGCACCCGGATGCCGACGAACGGGTCGCGCGCGATGGCCTGGCTCAACTGCGCATCGAGCACGACGCGGCCGTTGTGCGTGATCTGCACGCGCTGGATGAAGTGCAGCGCGACGAGTTGTGCCTTCGCATCGCGCCGGTTGCCGGTCTCCATCGGATGCATCACGAGCGCGCGCACATCGACGAAATCCTGGCGCATGCGCGCGGTGATCCGGGTCGTGGATTCAGCCATCGAAGGTCCCTGTGCGTTCCGGGCGGGGTCAGCCGCAGCCGCCGATGGTGGTCTTCACGTCGCGCGTCGCGGCATGCAGCCGGCCGTCGGCGCTGACGATCACGCGGATGGTGCCCGATTCGGCGACCTTGATCAGCGTCGACACATAGGGCTCGGCGCCGTTGGCGAAATGGAAGGTGGCCGCGAGCGGGTACGGGTTGCGGTCGGTGATGATCGACAGCGCCTGGGTGTTCGGGATGCGGCTGGTGACCTCGATGCGGGTGCGCGCGCCGTTCTCGATCACGTCCTGGATTTCGATCAGGATGTCGCGGCTCGCCACGACCGTGCTGCTGCCCAGGTGGCGGATCGCATCGGCCGCGGTCTTCGCCTCGAACCCGGCCTTGTTCCAGTCGGCCGTCGACAGCGCCGGCTGCGCGAGGGCGGTGCCGCCCAGGCCGGGCGCGGCCAGTGCGAAGGCGGCCGAGCCGCCCTGCAGCAGCGCACGGCGTTTCATCGCGATGCCTCGGGTTGTGGCGGTCGGGCGACCCAGTGGCCGCTGCGGCCACCGGATTTTTCCAGCAGGCCGATGCCCGACATCGTCATGCCGCGGTCGATCGCCTTGCACATGTCGTAGATGGTGAGCAGGCCGACGCTGACCGCGGTCAGGGCTTCCATCTCGACACCGGTACGGCCGACCGTTTCTGCCACCACGGTGCAGCCGATGGAGCAGTCTGCG
>CAMDXD010000087.1 GCA_945877995.1 Bordetella parapertussis | reverse complement strand
GTCGGACACTGCGCCGCACGCCTTTCGAGGGTCAGCGACATGCCGATCGAAGCACTGGACCACTACAACATCTGTACCGCCGACCTCGACCGTGCGCGGCGGTTCTACTCGGAGGTGGTCGGCCTGCGCGACGGCGAGCGTCCACCCTTCGGCCGGCCCGGCGCCTGGATGTACCTCGGCGACCACGCGATCCTGCATATTTCCACCGCGCGGGTACCCGATTCGAGCAAGCGGGACGCCTACGACCACGTGGCGTTCCGCGCCTCGGACCTCGCCGCCACTCGCGCGACGCTCGACCGGCTGGGCATCCGAAACCAGTCCTTCGCGGTGCCGGACCGCAATCTGGTACAGGTGTTCTTCCGCGATCCCGACGGTGCCGAGATCGAGCTGATCTTCTCCGGCCACGAGGCGGCCGCCGACATCGCCGGCGGCGTCGCGGTCGACGCAACCAGCGGCCGGAGCACCTGACCCACGGCCTTTCACTCGTCGGTGCGGCCGATGAACCGTACCGACGCCTGGATCCGCTTCACCTCGCGCTGCCACGCGGCCGTGTACTCCGCGCCCTCCATGTAGGCGACTGTCGACAGCGAGCGGGCCATCGCATTGCGGAACTCTTCGTCCTGCGCCGACGCACGCACCGCGTCCTGGAGGATCTTCAGGGTCGACGGCGGGGTCTTCGCCGGTGCGAACAGCGCGGTCCAGAGGGTGAACTCGATGTCGATGCCGCTTTCGCGGAAGGTCGGCACGTCCGGGAAGGCCGGGATCCTCGCCCCGCCCCATTGGGCGATCGCGCGCACCCGCCCCCCCTTCACCTGCGGCATGGCCACGCTAGGCGCCGAGGCGACCGCGGTCGCATGGCCACCGACCACCGCCGCGATTGCAGGCGCACCACCGGTATACGGAACGTGGCGCAGCTTGATGCCGGCGGCCTGCTCGAGGATCGCGATGGGCAGGTGCGTGGTGCCGTAGGTGCCAGACGAGGACACCAGGAAGTCGGCCGGCCGCACCTTGGCCAGCGCCACGAACTCCTTCACCGTGCGCACCGGCAGCGACGGATTGACCAGCAGCATCGCCGGGTCGGCGGTGATCTGCGCAAGCGGCACGAACTGCGACAACTGGTAGCCTGGCGCGCGCTGGAACACCTCGTCGATCGCCGGGATCGCGGCGAACGCGGGCGACTGCAGCAGCAGCGTGTATCCGTCCGGGGCGGCGTTGGCCACCGCGATCGTGCCGACTGCCGAGGCGGCGCCGGGCCGGTTCACCACCAGCACCGGCTGGCGCCATTGCCGCTGCATCGAGGCGGCCAGCCCGCGCGCGACGATATCGACGAAGCCGCCCGGCGCGTTCGGGTTGACGATGGTCACTGGCCGCACCGGGAACGGGTCATCCGCACCCCACGATGAAAGCGGCAGGCAGGCCGCGACGGCCAGTACGGACAGGCGAAATCGATTCATGTGACCACTCCTCCATGGAACCCCAGTGCGCTGTCCGGTCTGCAGCCGGCGTCGGGCACGCGGGTACCCAGAATACCGCCTCGGCAGCGCCGGCTCCAGCCCCGTCTTCCGCCGCGCCTTCCGCATTGGCCAGCCCCCCCAGCGCAGGCGCGCGGAGCGCCCGCCGCTATACTTGACCCCCGCGCATCCCGCCACTCTCGCAGAATCCCTCATGCCCGCACGATCCAGGAGTGCCGGCGGCCCTGCCGCCCCTGCCCGTCCCGCCCTTGTGGCAGGACCGTCCCGAGACCTCGAGACCTTCCCTAACCCTGCGCCCGCGCGCGACCTGCGCATACACATGGAAATCCCGGAGTTCACCTGCCTGTGCCCGAAGACCGGCCAGCCCGACTTCGCGACGCTGGTGCTCGACTACGTCCCGGACCGGCTGTGCGTCGAGCTCAAGAGCCTCAAGCTCTATGTCTGGTCGTACCGCGACGAGGGCGCGTTCCATGAAGCGGTGACGCACCGCATCCTCGACGACCTCGTACGCGCGACCCGCCCGCGCTTCATGCGGCTCAAGGCGAAGTTCTTCGTCCGCGGCGGGGTGTTCACGACAGTGGTCGCCGAACATCGCAAGGCCGGCTGGAAACCGCCAGTGCCAGTCGTGCTTGAATCGCTCGATTCGCTCGGTTCGCAGCAGAGCGTGCGCGGCTGACGCCGCACTGCCGATGCGCGAGGACGAACCGGGCCCCGCATCGCTGTCGGCGACCGTTGCGGTGGCCCTGCGCTGGCGCATCGGCGGCGCCGCGGGCGCGGCGCCGCTGCAAGCCGAATGCGCCGCGAGCATCCGGGCACTTGCGGCCTGCCTGGACGCGGAGGGCGCAGCGCCGGACGGACTTCCGCCCGACCGTATCGAAGCGAAGATTGACCTGCTGCTGGTAGCGCTCGATCGCCTGTCGGCTGCGATCGAACCCGCAGCGTCCGGCGGCGGGCGCAGGGATTTTCTGTACTGCGATGCCCGTTTCACCCTCGGTTCAATTGAATGGGACGAACCGGTGCCGCCACCCGACGGTACAGCGGTGGTGGTCGAAGTACGGGCAGCCCCGGGACACCCGGTCACCGCGTGCCTGCCGGCCACGCTGGCCCGGCACCCGGATGCGACGGCGGCGGCCGGCGCGGCTGCGGTACGCGTGCTCGCCACGCTGGCACCGATGCCCGAGGCAACGCGCGATGCCTACGAACGGTGTGTGTTCATCCTGCATCGCAGGGCGGTCAGACACGCGCATGGCAACGCTGGCGGAGCATAAACTGCGCCTGACCACGCCGGCAGCGGCTGCCGGCCGTCTCGGCGATATACTCATGTCTTGCCCTTCCATGGGCCAGGCGACCGCCCGCCGGCCGCCCGGCCACCGCCCGACTTGAATCCCGATCTGGATCTGCTCCAACCGTATCCGTTCCAGCGCCTGGCCAGCCTGTTCGGCAGCGTCGTGGCGAACCCGGCCCTGCGCCCGATCAGCCTCGGCATCGGTGAACCGAAGCATCCGACACCTGAGCGCATCCGCGCGGCCATCACGACGAACCTGGACGGGCTGGCGGCCTATCCGGCCACGGCCGGCTCGGAGGCGCTGCGTCGCTCGATGGCCGACTGGCTCGTGATGCGGCACGGCCTGCCCGGGCTGGACTGGAAGACACAGGTGCTGCCGGTCAACGGCTCGCGCGAGGCGCTGTTCGCGATCGCCCAGACGATCGTCGATCGCACCAGGCCGTCGCCGGTGGTGGTCTCGCCCAATCCGTTCTACCAGATTTATGAGGGCGCCACGCTGCTGGCCGGAGCCCGCGCAGCATTCCTCAACCAGACGCAGGACAACGGCTTTCGCCTCGACCTCGGCCAACTGCCCGACGAGACCTGGGGCCGGACCCAGCTGCTGTTCGTCTGCTCACCCGGCAATCCGGCCGGGGCGGTACTGACACTGGACGACTGGCGTGCGTTGTTCGCACTGTCCGACCGCCACGGCTTCGTGATCGTGTCCGACGAGTGCTATTCCGAAATCTTCTTCGATGACGCCGCGCCACCGCTTGGCGGGCTGGGCGCGGCGGTGGCGCTCGGACGCACGGACTTCCCGCGGCTGGTCGTGCTCGGCAGCCTTTCGAAGCGGTCGAACTGTCCAGGCATGCGCTCGGGTCTGATCGCCGGTGATGCCACGATCATCGAGCGCTTCCTGCTCTACCGCACGTACCATGGCTGCGCGATGAGCCCGACCGTGCAGGCCGCCAGCATCGCCGCCTGGAACGACGAGTTACACGTGGTCGAGAACCGACAGATGTACCGAGAAAAATTCGATGCAGTGATCGAGGTGCTGGCCCGGGCGATGCCGGTGCAGCGCCCTGACGGCGGCTTCTACCTGTGGCTCGAGACGCCGGGCGCCGATACCGATTTCGCGCGCGATCTCTACCGCGAACAGGCTGTCACCGTGCTGCCTGGCAGCTACCTCGCGCGCGAAGCGCACGGCATCAATCCCGGCCTCGGCCGTGTCCGTGCCGCCCTGGTCGCACCCGTGGCCGAATGTGTCGAGGCCGCCGATCGGCTTGCCGCATTCGTCCGCAACCGCTGACGCCCGGCCGCACTTGCCTCGACCGAACCGCCTTTCCATTGCCTCAGAGATTTCCGGAGCCACGATGTCGAACACCGAACTGCAGACCCTGATCGAAACCGCCTGGGAGCACCGGACGGAGTTGTCTCCCGGCTCCGACCGAAAGGTCGCCGACGCGGTCGAC
Organism: Bordetella parapertussis; assembly: GCA_945877995.1. Lineage (GTDB taxonomy): Bacteria > Pseudomonadota > Gammaproteobacteria > Burkholderiales > CAIKXV01 > CAIKXV01. The sequence goes on along the minus strand of CAMDXD010000087.1, from coordinate 7,273 downwards.
GAGGTGCTCGCAGGCCTGGACAGCGGTGCGTTGCGCGTGGCCGAGAAGACCGGTGGCGACTGGTTGGTGCACCAGTGGGTGAAGAAGGCCGTGCTGCTGTCCTTCCGGTTGCAGGACAACGTGCTGATGGACGCCGGGGCGATGAAGTTCTACGACAAGGTCGACTCGAAGTTCGCCGGCTACGATGCGAAGGCCTTCGCCGACGGTGGATTCCGGGTGGTGCCGGCCGCGACCGTGCGGCGCGGTGCCTACCTCGGGAAAAACGTGGTGGTGATGCCTTCATTCGTGAACATCGGCGCCTATGTCGGCGACGGCACGATGGTCGATACCTGGGCCACCGTCGGGTCCTGCGCGCAGATCGGCCGCAACGTCCACCTGTCCGGCGGGGTCGGTATCGGCGGCGTACTGGAACCGCTCCAGGCGAACCCGACGATCATCGAAGACAACTGTTTCATCGGCGCGCGCTCCGAGGTGGTCGAGGGCGTGATCATCGAGGAAGGGTCGGTCCTGTCGATGGGCGTGTTCATCAGCCAGAGCACCCGGATCTTCGACCGGGAGACGAAGAATGTCACCTATGGCCGGATTCCGGCAGGTTCGGTGGTCGTGCCGGGCTCGCTGCCAGCCCCCGACGGTAGCCACAGCCTGTATTGTGCGGTTATCGTGAAGCGCGTAGACGCCCAGACACGGGCCAAGACCAGCATCAACGAACTGCTGCGCGGCGTCTGAACGCAAGGTCCTGCCCGGGGTGCGGCGCGCCCCCGGTACGAACCTTGCGGCCCATTTTGAAAACCTGACGGGTGTTGGCACAATCCCGTTGATCGCAACCCCCCGTCCGGTTACCTCCCTGCATGGCGCTGCTCGACGATCTCAAGAATCAGGCTGAAGTGCTGCGCAAGCGGCAGCAGTCCGGTTCAGCGCTGCACGATCATTACTTCCGCGAGATCCACGAGCGGCTGGAGCTGATCTACACGCAGCTCACCGAGCTGGCGAAGTCGCTCAACACCATTCGCCCGGAAGTCATCCGCTACTACTATGTCGAGCCAGCCAACGTGCTCGAGGATCTGCGCCAGGGCGACTACGTGGTCTCCGCACGGCGCAAGGCGATCGACCATGTCGATTACTTCGAGGAAGTCATCCTGCGCACACGCTGCGTCGGCACTGACAAGCTGAAGTTCGAGAAGGACTCCGACGCGCTGGTCACCCGGATGCGCGAATTCCTGTGGGGTAATTCGCTGAAGTTCGACCTGCGCGAAACCCGCAGCGAGCGTGGCTACGTGGAGCGCGGCGCATTCATCGTCGAACCGGAGGTGCCGATATCGATCACGATCTCCGGCCTGGCAGACCGCGGCCACTTGCTGATCGTCACGCGCAACCTCGAGACACTCGGCGCGGTGACCTACACGTATGAACTGGACGAAGTCGACAGCGCGCTCATGGAAGAACTCGTGAAGCTGCTGATCGGCAAGCCGAACCGGTTCCGCTCGATGGGCAAGCACCAGCAGCCGATACGCAGCCCGGCACTGGTTCCTGCGGCCTGGCAAGAGCCGGAGCCGCCGGTTGTCGACGAGCCACCCGAGGACAGCAAGCCGAAATCGCTCTTCGGCAGCCTCCGGTCACTGTTCACTCGCAAGGCGGACTGACCGGTACGCGACGTCTGTTCCGATTACGCTGCCCGACGCGGCGACCATGAACCCGAGGCGACTGCAGCGAGGCTCCAATGTTCCTGACCCCCCTGTTCCACCTGATGGCCGAGAAACAGGCCTCCGACCTGTTCTTCACGGCCGAGGCGCCCATCTTCATCAAGATCCGCGGCAACGTGATGCCGATCAACAACCAGGTGCTGGACGCGGACACCGTGCGCCGCATCGCCTGGGAGGTCATGTCCGATGCGCAGGCGAAGGTCTTCGAGGAAACCCTCGAGATGAACTTCGCCTATGGCCTGAAGGGCGTGGGCAGCTTCCGGGTGAACGTGTTCAAGCAGCGTGGCACGGTCGGCATGGTGATCCGGCATGTGAAGAACGACATCCCTTCGCTCACGGACCTGCGGCTGCCGCTATCGCTCGGCGAACTGATCCTCGAGAAGCGCGGCCTGGTGCTGATCGTCGGGGCGACCGGCTCGGGCAAGTCGAGCACGCTCGCGGCGATGATCGACCATCGGAACCAGTCGCGCGGCGGGCACATCCTCACCATCGAAGATCCGATCGAGTTCAACTTCAGCCACAAGAAAAGCATCATCAACCAGCGCGAGGTCGGGGTCGACACACTCTCCTACGGGCATGCGCTGGTCAGTGCCATGCGCGAGGCTCCGGACGTGCTGATGATCGGCGAGATCCGGGACCGCGAGACCCTGCAGCATGCGATCACCTATGCGCAGACCGGACACCTCTGCATCGCGACACTGCACGCCAACAGCAGCTACCATGCGCTCAACCGGATCGCCACGTTCTTCCCCAACGAGACGCGTGCTTCACTCCTGATGGATCTCTCGATGACGCTGCGCGCCGTGATTTCGCAGCGGCTGCTGAAGGCGAAGGACGGCTCGCTGGTGCCGGCGCTCGAATCGCTGCTCAATACGATGTCGATCCAGGATCTGATCCGCAAGGGCGACTTCGAGCAGGTCCGCGACATGATGGAACAGAGCATGACACCCGGATCGCAGACATTTGAGAGATCGCTGTTCGAGCACTTCCGGTCCGGGCTGGTCACCCAGGAAGAGGCGCTCGCCCATTCCGATTCCCCGACCAACCTGTCGTGGCTGATCAGCAACGCGCGAGAAAAGGCCGGAACGCCCGGAAGCGGCGGCGCCAGGCCGGCCTCGCCAGCGTCCGGCGCGGCTTCGGCTGCGCCGTCGAAGGTGCCGGTGCGCACCGAAGGCACCGACCTGGGCAGCTTCAAGTTCAACATGGACGTCGTCTGATGAAAGCCGCAGACCTTGCACACCCCGCCTTCGAATTGTCGCGCGAGCTGATCGCCCGCGCCTCGGTCACCCCCGACGACGCCGGTTGCCAGTCGTTGCTGGCCGAGCGCCTTGCGGCCGCCGGGTTCAGTGTCGAACCTATGGCCTGGGGGACTGTGAAGAACCTCTGGGCGCGCCGCGGCACTTCCGGTCCGCTGTTCTGCTTCGCAGGGCATACCGACGTGGTGCCCACCGGTCCCCTCGGCGCATGGCATACACCCCCGTTCGAACCGTCGGTGGTCGACGGCGAACTGGTTGGCCGGGGTGCCTGCGACATGAAGTGCGCGATCGCGGCGATGGTCGTGGCCTGCGAGCGCTTCCTCGCCCGCCATCCCGAGCCGGCGGGCTCCATCGCCTTCCTGCTGACCTCAGACGAGGAGGGGCCGGCGGTGGACGGCTCCGTTCGCGTCGTCGAGCACCTGCGCGCCCGCGGCGAACACCTCGATTTCTGCGTGATCGGTGAGCCGACCTCCGTGGACGCCGTGGGTGACATGCTGAAGAACGGTCGCCGCGGTTCGCTGTCCGGCAGGCTGGTGATCAAGGGCAAACAGGGCCATATCGCCTACCCGCACCTGGCTGCGAACCCGGTGCACCTGATGGCACCGGCCCTGGCCGAACTCACCGCCACCCACTGGGACGACGGCAACGAGGATTTCCAGCCGACCGCCTGGCAGGTCTCGAACATCCACGCGGGCACCGGCGCTGGCAACATCATCCCGGGCAGCGTCGAGATCCAGTTCAATTTCAGGTTCGCGCCCACCAGTACTGCGGTCTCGCTGCGGGAACGGCTCGAGTCGATCCTGCGTCGCCACGGACTGACCTTCGACCTCGACTGGACCCTGGGCGGCGAACCCTTCCATACCGGCCGGGGCCGGCTCGTCGACGTGGCGGTAGAGTCCATCCGCGCGGTGACCGGCCGGCTGCCGGAAGTGTCGACCACCGGCGGCACATCGGACGGGCGATTCATCAAGGACATCTGCACAGAGCTGATCGAATTCGGCGCGCGCAACGCCACCGCCCATGCGGTCGACGAGCGGGTCTCGGTGGAGACGCCCGCGCTGCTTGCCGGAATCTACGAAGGCATGCTCGACCGGTTGCTCACGCGATGACGCCTGACGCAGAAGCGCCCGTGCCAGCGACGGTCGACACACGGCACCTGATCGGCGACCTGGACACCCTGCTCGCCTGCTACGGCGAGCCGGTCGGCGCCGCCGTGGCGAAAGAACTGCCGTACATCCACCCGCATTACCGGCGATTCATCGAAGCCGCGCCGTTCGTGTCGGTGGCGACCAGCGGACCGGGGGGGCTGGACAACTCCCCGCGCGGCGACGCACCCGGCTTCGTGCGTGTGGTCGACGACCGTACCCTGATGCTGCCGGACCGCCGGGGTAACAACCGGCTGGACACGTTGCGCAACCTCCTTGCCGACCCGCGTATCGCCCTGCTGTTCCTGATCCCCGGCGTGGGCGAGACGCTCCGGGTCAACGGACGGGCCGTGATCTCGGTGGACCCCACGCTGCTCGACACGTTCACGGTGGACGGCAAGCCGCCGCGCTCGGTGCTGGTGGTCGCGGTCGATACCGTCTACTACCAGTGTTCGAAGGCACTGGTACGGTCGAAGCTGTGGGACCCGGCAGCGCGCATCGAGCGCTCCGCCCTGCCCAGCACAGGTACGATGATCGGCGACATCAGCCGGGGCAGCATCGACGCAGCCGCCTACGATCGCGAGTTGCCGGCGCGGATCCAGGCGCAGCTGTACTGAAAACGCGAATACCACCCATGGCCAGGCCCCCCGGAACTGACGGCGCTACGGCGGATCCGTTCGCGACAGCGGTGCTGCAACTGTCGACGCTGCGCGACTTCATCCGCTTTGCGGTCACCCGCTTCGAAAAGGCGAATGTCTTCTTCGGCCATGGCAGCGCGAGCGCCTGGGACGAGGCGGTCTACCTGTGTCAGCGCACGCTCGGCCTGCCGCTCGACCTGCTCGAGCCCTTCCTCGACGCACGCCTGCTGCAGGAGGAACGACAGGCGCTCGCCGACATCCTGCGCCGGCGCATCGATGAGCGAATACCAGCCGCCTACCTGACCGGCGAGGCCTGGCTCGGCGAGCTCCGCTTCCGGGTGGACCCCCGGGTGATCGTGCCCCGATCGTATATCGCCGAAGTACTGCGGGAAGACCTGGAACCCCTGGGCATCGACGAGGACCGTATACGGCACGTGCTCGACCTGTGCACCGGCTCGGCCTGCCTCGCGATCGCCGCGGCGCTTCGCTTTCCCGGGGCCGAGGTCGATGCGGTCGAACTGAGCCCGGATGCGCTGGCCGTGGCCCGGATGAACGTGGACGACTATGCACTGGCGGAGCGCGTGTCCCTGTTCGAAGGCGACCTGTACCAGCCGCTCGGCGACCGGACCTACGACCTGATCCTCACCAACCCGCCTTACGTCGATGCACCGGCCATGGCGGCGCTGCCCGCCGAGTACCGGCACGAGCCGGTCGGGGCGCTGGCGGGCGGCACGGATGGCCTCGACCTGGTGCGCATGATCCTCGCCGAGGCAACGCGCCACCTGGCGCCGGGCGGCAGGCTGGTGATGGAAGTCGGCAACAGCCGGGATGCGCTGGAGGCGGCGTTTCCGCGGCTGCCGTTCATCTGGATCGAGACGACCGCCCCGGTGTCTTCGGTCTGCCTGCTGGCGCGCGAGGACCTCCAGGCGCCGACGCATCCCGGCGGGTAGCAGGCCCCGACCGGGCCGATGCGCCGGGGCGCGGACGGCCAGCGCCCGCCGCACGTGGCCCCGCTACATCTGCCCGCCGGGCCGGCGCATCTGCCCGTCGGGCCGGTGCATCTGCCCGCCGGGCCGGCGCATCGGACCGCACGGGCGCACGCGGCCGATCGGCACCACCGGCGGTAGGCCGCGATGCGGACACCCGCGGAATACGGCGATCGAGACGTTTGCGACTCGGCCGGCCTTCAGGCACGGCCAGCCGCGGCAGGCTTTCGTCGCTGGCGCGCACCCGCACCCGCGCCCGGCCCTGGGCCGGGGCGACCGGCGCCGAAGCTGCGTTGTCCGCATCGCGCTCGAGGCGCGCCTGGATCGCCGCCACCTCCTCGTCGGTCAGGGACAGGAACTGGCCACGCTTGAGCTTGGACGGCAGTTCGATCGGACCGAAGCGCACCCGCATCAGCCGGCTCACCGTCAACCGGCTCGCTTCGAACAGCCGGCGCACCAGCCGGTTACGTCCTTCCGTCACCACCACGCGGTACCAGCGGTTCGCGCCATCGCCACCGCCGTCATGGATCGATTCGAACCGTGCCAGGCCGTCCGCCAGTTCGATGCCGGCGGTCAACTGCCCAAGTTGCTCCGGCGCCAACGCGCCCAGGACGCGCACCGCGTACTCGCGGTCGTTGCCGAAGCGCGGGTGCATCAGCGCATTCGCGAAATCGCCCGAGTCGGTGAAGATCAGCAGGCCGCTGGTATTGAAGTCCAGGCGGCCGACCGACAGCCACTTGCCGCTGCGCAGGCGCGGCAGCGCATCGAACACCGATGCACGCCCCGCCGGATCGTCGTGCGACACGATCTCGCCCTCGGGCTTGTGGTAGAGCAGCACCTTCGGCAGTTCGCCGGCGCGAGCGCGGATGCGCCGGCCGTCGATGGCGATCACGTCGCCCGGGTAGGTGCCATCGCCGATGGCCACGCGCGTGCCGATCGTCGCCGCCCGGCCGTTGACCGTAACCGCCCCTCGCCCGATCAGGGTTTCCATGGCGCGGCGCGACCCGATGCCTGCATCGGCGAGCATCTTCTGCAGTTTCTGTGTAGGACCGGCCGGCACCCGCTCCGGCCGGTCGAAATCGGGCGGCAGGAACGCTGGCGGATATGCGGTAGCGCCTGCGTCCGGCCAGTCGTCGCCAGCCAGCGCCCGCCGGAAACCGCCCGCAGCGGGGGCTTCGAGCCCGCGACCACCGCCCTCGGCCGCATGCCTGCCTGGCTTCTGCGGCGGCCGGAACGGCGTGCGTGCCTTGCCACCGGAGCGCGCTGGCCGCGCCTTGCCAGGACCCGGCCTGGCCGGCCGCGGAGCCCCGGCAGCCTTCCGGCCTTCCCGGGCAGCCTGTGTGCCCGGACCTGCCTCGCGCCCCTCGGCGGCTACCACCGGCCGGGGACGCCGACCGCCGCCCGGACCGGTCGTGGGTGCCGCGCGGAAACCCGCCCGCGCGCCCTGGCCGGGAATGCCCGACGGCCCGCCCCGACTGCCCGGCTTCTTCGGGCCGCCACTGCGCGGACCGGGCCGCGGCCCGCTCGCGCCGCGTGTATTGCGTGACC
>CAMDXD010000086.1 GCA_945877995.1 Bordetella parapertussis | reverse complement strand
CCGGCACCCGCTTGAAATGACCACCTGGGTCCAGTACGTGCTGCCGGTCGTGCACTGGATGCCGCGACTGCCTCACTAAACGCGCCTGCAGATGCGCTTTCCCAGCCGCCAGGCGTTCACCGTCGATGTCCAGAGGGTAACCATAAACGCGCCATTTCGAGCGCAGTCGTGTTTTGACACAGGAAACGCCGCGAGTGCTGATCCAGCTTTCATGTGTCGGACGAGGCGATGATCGTGCCAGAGCCCTCCAGCAGTGCCGTTGGGCAAGCGCACGGCTCGGGTCGACGTTTTCGCAGAGTGCCGCTCAGACCTATACCGGGGTGTAGGCTCGATGGGGTGCCAGGCAGGGCACTACGCAGCGTTCACTGCGCAGCGCTCACAGTGCGCGCACGCATATCAGCAACCATCGACTTCCTTGCCACAGGGCGGCCCCCATGGTTCTTTCACTCGCAGTCCTGTGTACAGCCCTGCTGTTTGGCGGCATGGTGTTGTACGCCTTCGGCTTTGCGGCGTTTCTGTTCACCGCGCTGCCGGCAGTCACTGCTGGCGCGACACTGCGCAAGGCCTTTCCGTGGTTCTACGTATTCGTGATCGCCACGGCAGGCGCAGCTGCCGTGCTGTGGTGGCCCCATGATGCGAGGGCTGCAGCCGTGCTGGCCGGCGTCTCCCTCACTACCATCCCGGTGCGGCAGGTGCTCATGCCCGCCATCAACCGTGCCACCGATGCGGGCCAGCGCCAGCGCTTCAAACGTCTGCACGGTCTGTCGGTGCTGGTGACCGTCGGCCATATCGTCGTGGTGGGCTGGCTGCTCGCCAGGTTGAGCTGACCTGCGCGGCCGGCCTGCGTACATGCGGGTCGCTCGCGCCCGTGAACGTCCTGCCGTGCAGGTCGGGGCCGAGCATCTTCAGCGCGCGCCACAGGTCGGCGTCAGCCGCCCTCGACGGCGCCCATATGCTGGCGTATCCATTCGATACCCCTGTGGCGTGCCGTCGCTGGCAGATTCGACCTGATCGGCGGCATCAAGGCTGCGTCGGGGGCGCAGGCGACAGACCGAGCAGCCTGTCCAGCTGACGGTCCAGTTCCTCGATCGTCGACAGCGCGGGGGATGGGAGTGGCGCAGCCTGTATGCCATCGGGGGTCTTCGCGCCGGACGCGGGCATGGCCACGCCCTTGCCGATATCCCCCGCGCTCCCGGCTGCCGCAACGGTGGGGGTTCCGGCATCCGCGGGCCCGGTCGGCAGGCCGGCCGTGGAAGCGGTCGGCGCTGCAGGCTCCGGCGCTGCGGTCCCCGGCGTGTCGAGTTGCTGCCGTGGCGGCAGCGTATGCACGGTCTGCGGGCCAGCCTGCAGCGGGAAGTAGAGCCACAGCAGGCTCAGCATGCCGGCGGCCACCATCAGGAAGAACAGCAGGAACATCAGGGCCGGGCCTCGGAGCAGTAGGGGGCGGAACCGCGCTCAGTCGCGGCCGCCGCGATCGCCTGCCAGGTTGCGGCCTGCGCCGTCGCCGTGTTGGCCGGCCCACCACTGGCGCAGCCAGCCGGTGTTGCCGCCCAGCGCGATGATCTCCTTCAGGCTGTCGGCGAGCGGCGGGTATTCGCGCCGAGTGTCGCGCGTATGGTTGATGAACATGCCCCTGTCGAAATCGACTTCCAGTTCATCGCCGGTCTCGCATTCCTCGGTCGCGCCATGGCAGTCGGTGAGCACGCGCAGACCGGCGCCGATCGCGCCGCGGTAGCCGAGGAAGGGCATCGACTCGCAGACCAGCCCCAGACCGAGCGCCTGCATTGCGATGTAGCCGTTCATCTTCGGGCCCATGCCGAAGCTGCGGCCGGCGACGATGATGTCCCCGGGCCGGCAGCGGGTGTGGAAACCCGGATCGGTCTCCTCGAACAGGTGCGGGATGATCTCCGTCGGGTCCATGTGGCGTCCGGTGACGATCCAGCCGGGCACTACGCCGCCCTGGTGCGCAATCTCGTGGCCGAGTACCCACGCGCGGCCGCGCAGGCGCCAGTCGTAGGCCTTCACCGGGTCCGGCTTCGTGTTCGCAGTCATGGTCGGCTTGCTCCGTGGTTCGATCCGGTCATTGGGCGAAATCGATCACCGTGCGCGGATCGACGATCCGGCCGGCGACGGCCGATGCGGCAACCGTGGCCGGGTTGCCGAGGAACAGCTGCGCGTCCTTCGGGCCGAGCCGGCCGTTGTTGTTGCCGGCAAAGGTGGAGATAGACACCTCGCCACCGTCGACCGGACCGATCACCCCGTCGTTGCAGGACCCGCAGCCGGCGGGCAGCATCACTGCGCCCGCCTCTAGGAAGATCTTCATCAGTCCGTCGTCGAGCATCCGGCGCGTGGACACTTCGCTGCCCGGGGCGATCATCAGGCGCACGCCCGGGGCGATGCGCTTGCCGGCCAGTGCCCGCGCGGCGAGCTGCAGGTCTTCATAGTGGCCGGAGCCGCAGGAGCCGATGAACGCATGGTCGACCGCGGTGCCGGCGACTTCCGACACGTCCACCGCGCGGTGCACGCCGCCGGGCAGTGCCACCTGCGGCTCGATCGTCGAGATGTCGAGCGACAGCTTCGCTTCGTAGCTCGCGTTCTCGTCCGGATACACCGGGGTGAACGGACGCTGCGCGACCGCAGTCGAGTGTTCCAGGATGGCGGCCGACGGCGGGAAGAAGGTGCCGTAGGCACGCACCTCGGTCGGCGAACTGCACAGCGCGGTGCGCTGCGCGAGGTCGAACGGCTCGAGGTCGCCGGCGAACTCGAGCACCCGGTAGTCCGGGTTCACGCCCCAGCTGCCGCCTTCTTGCAAGTGCTTCGCGATCACGAAGCCGATGTCGCGGCCGAACACGCCCGGCCGTGCGCGCCCGGTGAGCGTGAGGCGGATCGTCTTCGGCACCATCACCCAGTTGGTGCCGGTGGCCAGCACGCGGCTGATCTCGGAGCCCATGCGGAAGCCGAACGCGCCGATCGCGCCGGCATTGGTCGAGTGGCGATCGTTGTCGAAATAGAACATGCCCGGCAGCAGCAGCCCGGACTCCATCGGGAAGATGTGTCCGTGGCCGCCCTGGCCGACATCGTAGAAGCGGCCCACGCCCCACTGCTTCGCGGCGCGGCGATTGGCCGCCCCGCGTTCGGCCGAGCGCGCGTTCGGATAGATCACCTCATGGTCGGTGACCATCATCACCCGTTCGGGGTGCGCCAGCCGGTCGATGCCGAGCTGGTCGAGCTCGCGCTTCGCCGACAACACCACGCCGTCGTGGATCATGATGAAGTCGGGCTGCGGCTCGACCACCTCGCCGGCGCGCAGTTCGCTGCGGCCGCTGCGCGCAGCGAGCACTTTTTCTACCGCGGTCATCGGCATGCTGGGTTCCTGCTTCGAAGGACGCTGTGGGCCGCGATTATCGCCCGGCTGCGGCAGCGCCGGGCCTGCAGCCGGACGCACGGCGCCGCAGGCCTATTCCAGCACGATCTTCTGCTCGCGGATGATCCGGCCCCAGCGCGTGGTCTCGCCTTTCAGCCAGTCGCCGAACTGGGCCGGCGTGCTGCCCACCAGCTCCGTGCCCAGGGCCTCCATCTTCTCGCGAACGTCGGGTGAGGCCAGTGCCTTCAACAGCACGCCGTTCAGGCGATCGACGATCGCACGCGGGGTGCGTGCCGGCGCGAGCATGCCGCTCCACGACTGCGCCTCGAAGCCGGGATGGGTCTCGGCGATCGCCGGCACGTTGGGCAACTGTGGCGTGCGCTTCGCCGACGACACCGCGATCGCGGTCAGCCGGCCACCCTGCAACTGCGGCAGCACCAGTCCGATCGACGCGATCATCCCTTGCACCTGTCCGCCCATCACGTCGGTGATCGCGGCAGCGCCACCCTTGTACGGCACGATGGTGATGTCCATGCCGAGCGTGGTCTTCAGCAGTTCGGTGGAGAAGCGGCTGGAGGTGGCGAGACCCGGCACCGCGAAGGTCATGCCGCCGGCGCCCTTCGCGAAGCGCGTCAGTTCGGCCACCGTCTTCACCGGCACCTTCGCGTTCACCACCAAAACCTGCGGTTGGCGTGCCATCAGCGAGATCGGCACGAAATCCTTCAGCGGGTGGTACTGGACGTTGTTGTAGAGGAACGGGTTCGTCGCGAAGCTATCGAACACCGCCGCCAGCGTGTGGCCGTCCGGCGTCGCCCTCGCGGCAAGGTTGGTGCCGGGCACGCCGCCGGCACCGGGCAGGTTCTCGATCACGATCGGTTGTCCGAGCGCCTCGCTCATCTTCGGCGCGACGAGGCGCACCAGCACGTCGGTCACGCCGCCGGGCGGGTTGGGCACCATCATCCGGATCGGGCGCACAGGATAGTCCTGTGCGTGCAGGACCGCGGGTTGGCCGGTCGCGGCCAGCAGCGCAAAGGTGCACGCAGCGCCGAAGGTTGCAGTGTTCATGAGGTCACCGGAAAGTAGCGGCCGAGCCAGTCGCGCACGACATTCCATACGCGCTGGTTGCCTTCGGCCAGCATGAAGTGGTCGGTATCGCCGAACAGGTGCAGGTCGACCGGCGGCTTCGCGCGCGCGAACATGCGCAGCGACTGTTCGGTCGGCGTCACCGTGTCGAACGAACTGTGCAGCAGCAGCAGCGGCCGCGGCGCGATGGCCTCGACGACATCTTCGGCGCGGAAGTCGAACATGCTCTGCGCGGTCTCGGCGGTGAACGATTGCAGCGAACCAGGCAGGATCTCGCGCGTGAGCCCGTGCCGCACCGGCACGATGTCCATGCGTGGCACCATCATCGATTCACCGGTTCGTTCGCGATGCCGTCGGCCTTCGTCCAGCATCGCGGTGAAGCGGGCCCAGGCATCTTCGCCCGGATGCTGGCCGCGGAACTTGATCTCGCCATGGCCCCAGCCGCCCGAGGAGATCACCGCGGCGACCCGTTCGTCGACGCCGGCCGTGTACACCGCGACCGCCGCGCCGAAGCTCGAGCCGACGACCGCGATGCGGGCCGGATCGACTGCCGGATGCCCGGCGAGGAAGGTCAGCGCAGCGCGGGTGTCCTCGACCTGCTCCAGGCAGATCAGGTTGCCGCGCACGCCCTCGCTGTCGCCGCAGCCGCGCATGTCGAAGCGCAGCGTCACATAGCCGAGCGATTCCAGCACGGCGCAGGGACCGAGCACGTTGCCGGCGCCCTTGTGGCTGCCGAAGCCGTGCAGCACGAGGAAGGCCGGGCGCCGTTCGCCCGGCGCCAGGGTTGCGGGGGTGCGCACGATGCCGGCAAGGCGCAACCCGCCGGCAGTGAAGTGGACGGGCTGGTCGTTCATGCTGCGGGCGCGGGCGACTGCCCGCCCTTGCCGGCTGCCGCGGCCGCGTCGATCGCCTTCACGGTCTCGAGCGAAGGACGTACATGGCCGTCCCCCTTGAGCGGGATACCCGCGGGCAGGTGCCATTCGCTGAATCGGTTGACCCGGAAGTTGCGCGGCTTCCAGCGTTCGGTGACGTAGTCCGGATCGCAGAAGTATTCGATGGCGCCGCCCAGCGGATTGCGGAAGTACCAGAAGTAGGCCGAGGAGATCGGATGCCGGCCCGGCCCGATCTCGGTGCTCCAGCCCTGGCGCGCGAACGCCAGGCCGCCGCCGAACACCTCGTGTACGTCGCCGACCTCGAACGCCACATGGTGCAGGTCGGTCTTGCCGGTGCGGCTCTTCATGAAGAACAGGTTGTGGTGCTCGCTGCGCTTCGCCCAGCGCAGGAACACGCCTGCACCGCCGACATAGCGGTCGGACAGCCAGAAGCCGAGCCGCTCCCGGTAGAACGCCTCGGCGCGCTTCACGTCGGTGACCGCGAACACGATATGGCCGATCTTCGACGGGCGCGCGCCCTCGGCGTACGCGGTTGCCTCCCGGTCGACCCGGGCGCGTCCTTCGGGCCGGTTCCACACGGTTGCTTGTCGGGTCGCAGGCTTGCGCGGCTTCCACACGCGCACCCCGATGTGGATGCCCAGGTCGTCGACGGAATGCACGGTGCCATCGGCATCGCGGGTGACTTCCCGGTCGCGCGCGAGTTCGGCGCCGATCGCGTCGCGCCGGGCAGCGGTCGTCACGCCGAACACCACCTCGCGGAAGGACGAGCCGCCTTCCAGACGCGGCGGCAGCCCGGGCGTGTCGTCCGGGCGCACCTCGATGCGGTTGCCGCTGGACGTCTCGAACACCAGCCGGGTGCGCGTCGCCGACACCTTCGTCAGTCCCCAGTCGGTGAACAGGCGTTTCGCCTCGGCCATGTCGGTGGCCGTGTAGGTGATCGATGCGATGCCGGTGAAATCCATCGGTTTTTCCCTTTGTGGTGCTGGCAAGATCTGCGTGGCGCGATTATGTACCGGACGCTGCCGGATGATCGCCTGCCGGCCTCGCATCTGGCATCATCGATCGCACGCGCAGGGGCGCAGAAAAGCGGTCGGGCCATTCACTGAATGCGTGCCAGGCCGATTCCCCCGCGAGTCGGCACTACAGGAGGAGGAGCATGCACATCGCCTGTCCCTGGGGGACGCCGGGGTCGAGGGATCCATCGCCCATGCGCGATGGACCGCGACGCACCTGCCCGCGCACTTGTCCGCTCACCGATCAGTCCACCGGCCAGCTCAAGCGGGCGGACCGGTGATCGCGCTCACCGAGGACCTCACCAAGGCGTTCCTTCGCGATCGGGGTCTGCCTGTACCTGCGGGGGAAGCCGCTTACGGCGCGGAAGCGGTGTTCCGGATCGCGACGGCGCTCGGCGGGCCTGCCGTGGTCAAGGCGCTGGTGCCGACTGGCCGGCGCGGGCTGGCCGGGGCGGTACGACTGACCGATGGCGCCGATGCCGCCCGTGCCGCAGCAACTGACCTGCTTGGCGGCCAGGTCGGCGAATACGAAGTCGAGCAGGTCTATGTCGAAGCGCTCGAGCCGATCGCCGCTGAACTCTATCTGTCGTTCGTGCTCGATCGCTATCCGCCGCGCGTCATTGCCAGCGCCCGCGGCGGGGTCGACATCGAACAGACACATCATGAAAACCCTGGCGCGATCCAGACGATGGACATTGATCCTGCCGCCGGCCTGCGCATCTGGGACGCCGTGCAACTGTGGGAGCAGTGCGGCATCGAGTCGGCCCGGCTGCCCGCACTCGCCGAACTCACCGTCCGCCTCTGGCAGGCGTTCGTGGCGGCCGACGGGCTGGTGATGGAGATCAACCCGGTGGCGCTGCGTACCGATGGCCGTTTCTCGATCGTCGGCGCGATGCTCGGCATCGACGATGCAGCGCTGGCCCGGCATCCACGCTGGCAGCCGGTGGCGAGCGAACTGTCCACGCGCGGGGGGCGACGTGCCAACGCACGCGAGCGGTCGGTGCTCGAAGCCAATGCGCGGGTGCCCGGCGCGGTGTTCCGCTACACCGAACTCGAAGGGGACATCGGCTTCTTCGTCGGCGGGGGCGGCGCGAGCCTGTTCCAGCACGACCTGATGCTTGCGCTGGGCGCGCGTCCGGCGAACCATCTCGATGCGACACCGGGTGCCGGCTGGAAGGAAAAGATGGCTGCGGTGGTCGACGCGATCCTCGCCCGCCCTGGCGTGCGCGGGCTGCTGGTCAGCTACAACTTCCTGCAACTGATCAACGTCGACGAGCGGATGCGCATGATCGTCGACCACCTGAAGGCGAGGCAGGTCGATCCGGCCCGCTTCCCGATCGTGGTGCGGCTGTTCGGCCCGGGCGAGGCGCGCGCGCGCGAGATCGCCGAAGAGCTGCCGGGCCTGGTGTACATGCCGCCGATGTCGCCGATCGAGGATGCGGTGGCGAGGATCGTCGAGCTGACCGGCGGCCCGCGCGAGGCGGCCGCATGAGCATCCTGATCGATGCGAACACACGCGTGCTGGTGCAGGGGATCACCGGTACCCAGGCGCGCCGCGATGTCGCGCACTGCCGGGCCTACGGCACGCAGGTCGTCTGCGGGGTCACCCCCGGGCGCGGCGGCGGCGAGGCCGACGGACTGCCCGTCTACAACACCGTCGCGGCTGCCGTGGCCGGACATGCGATCGACGCGACACTGGTGTACGCACCCCCATACGCAGTGCGCGATGCGGTGCTCGAGAGCCTTGCGGCCGGCATCCGGCTGGCGGTGGTGCTGGCCGAGAACGTGCCGGTTCATGACACCGTCGCCATTCGTTCCGCGGCCGAACGCGCCGGCGCGCTGGTCGTCGGCTGCAACACCAATGGCATCATTTCCCCCGGCCGCTGCAAGCTCGGGGGCATCGGCGGCGACCTGCCGGCACGCGTGTTCCTTCCCGGCACCGTGGGCATCGTGTCGCGCTCGGGCGGCATGTCGGCCGAGCTCGCGCTGACCCTGAAGGCCAGCGGCCATGGCGTATCGACCGCGATATCCATGGGCGGCGACGCCGTGCCGTGCACGCCGATGGTCCGCTACCTGCAGTTGTTCGATGCCGATCCGGGCACCGAGGCGATGCTGCTGTTCGGCGAGCCCGGCACGCCCAACGAGCAGGAAGTCGCCCGATGGCTCGGCGAACGTGGACCGGGCAAGCCGGTGATCGCCGTGCTGGCGGGCGAGTTCCAGGAACGTTACCCGGCCGGTGCCAGCTTCGGCCATGCGGCCGCGATGATCCAGGACGCCGGCGACACCGTGTCCGCGAAGCGCACGATGCTCGCAGCGGTCGGCGTGCACGTCGTGCACCGGCTTGGAGAACTCGGTCCGCTGCTGGAGCGCCTGAATGTCACCTGCACCCCGGAGAGAACGTGATGAACGATCCCAAGCCGCCCGCGCCCACGACCGCTGCCGTCGCTGCGGAGCCTCAGTGGGGTCCCGAACTGGCGGAACTCGCCGAGCGGCGGCGCATGGCAAAGGCGATGGGCGGCGAAGCCGCGATCGCGCGGCACAAGGCGCGCGGGCGGATGACCGCGCGCGAGCGCATCGAGGCATTGCTCGACGCCGGTACCTTCCGCGAACTCGGGCAGATCACCGGCAAGGGCAGCTACGACGCGCAGGGCAGGCTGGTCGAGCTGACGCCGGTCAACGCAATCATCGGCACTGGCCGCGTGGACGGCAACAAGGTGACGATCACGGCCGATGACTACACGATTCGCGCGGGCTCGTCCGAGGCGACCATCTCCGACAAGTGGGTGTATGCCGAACGGCTGGCGCATTCGATGCAGATGCCGCTGGTGCGCCTGGTCGATTCGGCCGGCGGCAGCGTCAAGCTGCTGAAAAAGATGGGCCATACCAAGATCCCGGGCTATCCGACCTGGCCGGTGGTCGACCTGATGTCGACCGTCCCGGTGGTCGGTGTCGCGCTGGGCAGCTGCGCCGGGCTCGGCGCGATCAAGGTGCTGATGTCGCACTTCTCGGTGATGGTGCGCGACCAGGCGCAGGTGTTCGCCGCCGGCCCGCCGGTGGTCAAGCAGGCCTACGGCATAGACATCGACAAGAACGACCTCGGCGGGCACAAGGTCCATCGCAAGAGTGCGCTGGTGCACAACGAGGCCGTGGACGAGGCCGACGCGCTGGCGCAGGCGCGCCGTTTCCTGTCCTACCTGCCGCGCAGCGCGAACCATTCCGCACCGCGTACGGCCTGCAGCGACGACCCGGCACGCGCCGATGCCTGGCTCGCCGATGCCATCCCGCGCAATCGCCGGCAGATCTACGATCCGCGCAAGATCATCGATGCAGTGTTCGATCGCGACTCCGTGTTCGAGATCGGTCGCCACCAGGGCGGCGCGACCATTACTGCGCTCGCGCGCCTGGACGGCTATCCGGTCGGCGTGCTGTGCAGCGACCCACGCATCTCGGGTGGGGCGATGACCCTGGCCGCCGCATGGAAGACCGAGCGCCATGTGAAGCTGTGCGACACCTTCGGACTGCCAGTGGTGAACCTCGTCGACCAGCCCGGCAATGCGACCGGGCCCGAGGCCGAACTGGCCGGCACCCTGCTGGGTGCGGTGCGCGTGCTCACCACCATCGAACAGGCGAAGGTGCCGTGGGTGTCGATCATCCTGCGCCGCGCGTTCGGCATGGCCGGTGGCCTGCATGCACCCAAGCACTTCCCGGCGCTCAATCACCGTTTCGCGTGGCCGTCCGCGCGCTGGGGTTCGATCCCGATCGAAGGGGGCGTGTATGCCGCGCACCGGCAGGAGATCGATGCCGCGGCCGACCCGCAGGCCACGCGCGATGCGATCGAGGCGGAGTACCACGCGATCAGTTCACCGTTCCGCACGGCCGAGGTGTTTTCCATTCTTGACGTGATCGATCCGCGCGAGACCCGGGGCGTGCTTTGCGACTGGGTCGAAGATGCATGGGCCGTCATACAGGGCGATCGCGGCGCCAGACCGCGACAGTCCTGAACAACCCTCAGGAGGAAGCATGCGAACTGCGATGAAGAAGGCGATGGTGCGATTGTCCCGGGTTGTTCCGGCGATCCTGCTCGGCTCGGTGTTCCTGGGCCCGGCACAGGCGCAGGCCCCGGCCGGAGAATGGAAACCCTCGCGCAGCCTCGAATGGATCGTGTCGTCCGGCCCGGGTGCAGCACTCGACATGGCGGCACGGCAGATCAGGGAGGCGGCCGACCGTTCCGGCAAGCTGGAACACCCTTTCCTCGTGCACAACCGCCCCGGTGGCTCGAACCTGATCGCGCTCAACACCCTGATCCAGAACCCGGGCAATGCGCACTTCGTGTCGACGTTCAACCACGGGCAGATCAACAACCGGCTGCTCGGCGCGCTGCCGGTCGGATACACCGATTTCACGCCCATCGCCATCCTGCTCGAAGAGACGCTGGTCGTGGCGGTGCGCGAGGACTCCCCGATCCGCACCGCGAAGGACCTGGTGGAGCGCCTGCGCAAGGATCCGGGCGGGCTGTCGATCGGCATCGCGACCAGCGCAGGCAACCACATCCATGTGGCCATCGCGCTGCCGTTGCGCAAGGCTGGTGTCGACGTGTCGCAGCTGCGCATCGTGCCCTACAAGTCGTCGGCTGCCTCGATGACCGACCTGCTCGGCGGCCATATCGACGTGGTGTCGGCGTCGACGCCGAACGTGGTCGCGCTGCATCAGGCCGGCCGCATCCGCCTGCTCGCCGTGCCGACCGCCGAACGGCTCGCGGGGACGCTCGCCACGGTGCCGACCTGGCGCGAGCAGGGCATCGATGCGGTCTACCATTCGGCCCAGGGTGTGCTCGGCCCGCGCGGGCTGACCCCCGAGCAGATCCTGTTCTGGGAGAACCTGCTGCGCGACGCCGTGAAGACCGAGGGCTGGCAGACGCTCGTATCGCGCAATCACTGGCGCGCCACGTTCCTGACCGGCGCGGAGGCGCGCGCCTACCTCGACGCGCAGACCCAGGAGGCGCGCGCCGTGCTCGGCGCAATCGGGCTGCTGAAGAAGTGAACCGGCCCCCGGCCTCCGGCACGCTGAACGCGGCACCCCGACACGGCAGCCGCGCCGGGCCTCTGGCACTATCGAGGGTGCCCGTCGATCGATGATGCGGGCGTTCAACGCCCGTCAGTCGCCCG
This sequence comes from Bordetella parapertussis, assembly GCA_945877995.1. Lineage (GTDB taxonomy): Bacteria > Pseudomonadota > Gammaproteobacteria > Burkholderiales > CAIKXV01 > CAIKXV01. The sequence goes on along the minus strand of CAMDXD010000086.1, from coordinate 173 downwards.
CTGACCGACAGAGGCGTGCTTTCGGAGGAGCGTCCATGCAACACCCAGGATCGACACCGCGCCGCGCGCCCCCCGTGGGAGCAGGTCTGCCGCTGTCCGTCCGCGTCCCCCGCGTCCCCCGCTGCGCCTGTGCCGTCACGTTTGCCGTTGCGGCGCTCGCAGTCCCGGCCGGG
>CAMDXD010000085.1 GCA_945877995.1 Bordetella parapertussis | reverse complement strand
CATCCGAGCACTTCGAAGGTACGGCGGCGGCAGTGCGCGAGCGACTCGCGGCCGAAGAGGGGCCGGGCTGAGCGGGATCACTCGTCGGTCAACACCCCGGCCGGTACATCCAGCGCGGCATCGGCGCGAAGGGCGACCTGCTCGTCCGGGACCTGTTCGAAACGCATTTGGGAGCGGCATTGACAGCACCCGTCCCGCCTCACAGAATGGTTTTTCACGCAGGAGGCGAACAACATGACCATAAAAACAACGACCACCGGTTTCGCGCTTGCCCTGTGCGTGACCACAGCCAGCGCACAGTCGTTCCCAAGCCAGCCGGTACGCATCCTTGTCGGCTTCGGCGCCGGCGGCAGTACCGACATCGTCGCGCGTACGCTGGCGCAGAGCCTCACCATCGACTGGAAGCAGAACGTGCTGGTCGAGAACCGACCCGGCGCCAGCGGCATGATCGCCGCCGAGATGGTCGCCAAGGCCGCGCCCGACGGCCATACGCTGATGATCACGCCGCAGACCAGCCTCGCGGTCGCGCCGGCGCTGTACGGCAAGGCACCCTACGACACGATGCGCGACTTCACGCCGATCACGCAGATCGGCTACACGCCGTTGCTGATGGTGGTGCATCCGTCGTTCCCGCCGCGGAACTTCAAGGAGTTCATCGCGTTCGCGCGCAAGACGAAGGAACCGATCACCTTCGGTTCCGGTGGCATCGGCTCATCGCCGCACATGGCGGGCGAACTGATGGCGGCGCAACTGGGGATCAAGATCACGCATGTGCCGTACAAGGGAGAGAACCCGGCGCTCACCGACACCATCGGCGGCCAGATCCCGATCATGTTCGGCAACCTGCCGGTGGCGGTGCCGCATGTGAACAACGGCCGGCTGCGCGGGCTCGCCAACACCTGGAGCACGCGCTCGGTGCTGGCGAAGGACATCCCGACCGTCGCCGAGTCCGGCTTCAAGGACTACGCGATCGCCACCTGGTTCGGCCTGCTCGGTCCTGGCAACATGCCGACGGAGCTGGTCCTGCGCACCCAGCGCGATACCGTGCGCGTGCTGAACGTGCCCGCGACCCGGGAGAAGCTCACCGGCATGGGCGTCGACCTCGTGCTGTCTACGCCGGAACAGTTCCGCGAGTACCTGCAGAGCGAGGTCGCGCGCTACGCCAAGCTGATCCGCGACGCCGGCATCAAGGCTGAATAGGACAGGTGCCCGACATGCGCATCGGCGTCATAGGGCTGGGCGCACTGGGACGCCCGATCGGCGAGCTGCTGCTGAAGGCCGGTTACCGCACGGCCGTGCATGACGTGCGCAGCGCGCCGATGCACGAACTGGCCGCGCTCGGCGCGCAGGCCTGCGACACGCCCGCAGCCGTCGCCGAACGCAGCGATCTGATCATCAGCCTGGTGTCGGATGCGGTGCAGACCGATGCCATCGTGTCGGGAGCGCGCGGCATCCTCGAGACCTTCGCGCCCGGGGGCATCTTCGCCACCGGCAGCACGCTCGGGCCCGATGTCGTGCGACGGGTCGCGTTGCAGGTCGCGGCGAAGGGTGGCGACACGCTCGACATGCCGATCTCCGGCGGCATCCTCGCCGCGAAGGAAGGTGCGCTGAGCCTGATGGTCGGCGCGAGCGAACAGACGCTCGAACGTGCGCGACCGGTGCTACGCGTGTTCGCGCGCGACATCACCCACTGCGGCACGGTGGGTAGCGGCCAGGCCGCGAAGCTCGCGCACCAGCTGGTGTTCGGCACCAACGTGGTGGCGCTGCTCGAAGGCCTGGCCCTGGGCCGGGCGGGTGGCGTCGATCCGGACGTGATGAAGGCGGTGCTGAAGCAGGGGCTGGCCAACAGCACGGTGCTGCAGGTCTGGCACGACCTCGGCCCGCGCTGGAAGGGCATGCTGCAGCCAACCGAGCCCGACGTGCCTTTGCCCAACCTGCGCAAGGACCTGCACCTCGTGCTCGAGATGGCCGAGTCGCTTGGCGTATCGTTGCCGGTGGCACGCCATGCGTCCGAGGTCGCCGACTCCGGCGCGGCAACGGGCCATGACGATCCGGTGCTCTAGCACAGTGCGCGCGGCGCGCATGCCTTTATCCACCGACGGACCGTCCCCGTGATCGATACCCGACCCCGCCTGCCTTCTCCGCCCGGTACGTGCGACACGCACATGCACATCTTCGAGCCGGGCTACACGATGCTGCCCGGTGCGAACCAGCCGTCGATTCCTGCGGGTGTCGATGACTACCGCCAGTTGCGCACGCGGCTGGGCATCACCCGCTCGGTGATCGTGCAGCCCGCCGCCTACGGCAACGACAACCGCTGCACACTGGCCGCGGTGGCGGCGCTGGCCGACGAAGCGCACCAGACGCGCGGCGTCGCGATCGTGCTGCCCGAAGAGAGCGACGCGCACATCGCAGCACTCACCGCCGCCGGCATCCGCGGCATCCGCTACCACCTTCTGCCTTCCGGCTGCGTCACCTGGGACACACTCGGCACCATGGCCGCACGCGTCGCGCCACATGGCTGGCATGTGCAGATCCAGGCCGACAGCCGCGAGTTGGCCGAGCATGCGGCACTGCTCGAGTCGCTCCCTTGCGACATCGTGATCGACCATATCGGCCGGTTCAGGCAACCGGTCGCGGCTGATGACCCGGCATGGAAGGCCTTGCGCCGACTGGTCGATCGCGGCCGCTGCTGGGTCAAGCTGTCGGCGCCGTACCATGGCTCGAAGACTGGGGCGCCGACCTATGCGGATGCCGCTGCGTCGGCGAAGGAGCTCATCCGCGCAGCGCCCGAGCGCATGCTGTTCGCCACCAACTGGCCGCACCCATCGCTGCAGACGGACCTGCCGGATGATGCGGCGCTGCTCGACCTCGTCAACGAGTGGGCGGGCTGCGAAGTGGTACGGGAGGGAATACTGGTCGGCAATGCGGCAAAAGCTTACGGGTTCTGAGGCGGCGCGCTAGACCAGATCGATACGCAGCCTGCGGCCAACAAGAGCGGCGGCACGTTGCAACGTCGTGAGTGTCACGTCACGGGTGGGATCGAGCAGCCGGTCGACCTGCGACCGGCTGGTGTTGAGCAGCACCGCCAGGCGTGATTTGCTCAGCGATTGCTGCTGCATTGCTTCGGTCAACTGGTAGACGACGACCTCCTTGATCGCCATCGCCTGGCTCTCGTCGAAAAGACCTTCCTCCTTGAGGAAGCCGTCGAGGCTGGTGCCATGGCGTTTCCTGCTCATGATCGCAACTCCTTCTGGCGACTCCGCGCCAGGGCCAGCACGTCAACCGGGGTCTCCCGGGTCTTATTGACGAAGGCATGCAGGGCCACCAGAACACCCTCGTCGAGACACAGAAACACGCGCGCGGTGCGGTTGCCCGGGAGGTCCGTACGAATCTCCCAGAGCCCCCGCCCCAGACCGCGGCATAGCGGCATGTTGACGGGCCAGCGCCACTGCGCCCGCATCAAGTCCTGACCGACGGCCCGACGATCGCCCGAGGTCAAGGCCTTGAGCCAATCGCGAACCGGTTCGTTCCCGCTGCTGTTGCGAAAGAAGACGAGCGAAGTCTTCTGCAATGATTTCGCCAGCATCGATGGACGATGAGCGGGGAGAATATGTACCACATAAGGTGCATATCTGCAAAGGTGCGAAGGACGGTCCGGGGCCCGCAGGCAGCAGGGCGCGCTGCACGTTCTGGATGGCCCGTGTCTCCTGATGCTGACCGCTTGCCGAGCGCCGTTCGCGCCCGGAAAGGCACTGCTGCTCCTGAAAAAATCCCTGCGCATGCCGCTTCTCGTCTGTTGTGTCATGGCCCCAGGGATCGTGGTGCGGACAGCAGTTCCCTCATCTGGCCGAGACGGCAGCGCTGCTGGCCGACGAGGTGCTGCCCGAGCAGCCGCTGCGCCAATGAGTGCTGTCACTGCCGATGGCGCTGCGCTCTCTGCTGGCCACCCGCCCTCCGGTGCTCTCCGAAGTGCTCGGCGTGGTGTACCGCACGATCTCGGGTCATCTGCTGGCCCTTGCGGGCGTCAAGCGCGCACGGGCCACATGGGTTCGGTCACGCTGATCCAGCGTTTCGGCTCGGCGTTGAACCTGAACGTGCACTTTCACATGCTCTTCGTCGATGGCGTGTACGTGACAGAGGGGCGCGGCGCGCCGGTGTTCCGGGCGGTGCGCTCACCGGGCGCAGGCGAACTGCAGGCGCTGGTGCAACAGATGGCCGAGCGCATTGGCCGGCTGCTGGAGAAGCGCGGCCTGATCGAGCGGGACGCGGAGTCGGCGTGGCTGAGCGGGGAGCTGCTGAGTATCAGGCCTATGCGGCCAGCAGCGAGCAGCGCGGGATGCGATTCAGTTCTTCGCGCATTGTCTCGCGTGCCATGGCCGTGTCATAACTCGCCTGCCCGCGCAACCACCAGCCGTCACTCATGCCGAAGTAACGGCAAAGCCGCAGATCGGTGTCTGCGGTGACTGCGCGTTTTCCGGCAACAATGTCGCCGATGCGCTGCGGCGGAACGCCGATATCCTTGGCCAGTCGGTACTTCGTGAGCCCCAGCGGCTTGAGGAACTCCTCCTCCAGCATCTCGCCAGGTGAAACAGGATGGACTGTCCGCATTGACGTTTCCCTCTAGTGATAGTCGACGATCTCGACCTCTTCGGCCCCATCTCCCGCCCATACGAAGCAGACGCGCCACTGCGCATTTATACGGATGCTGTGCTGGCCCTTTCGGTCGTTTCTCAGAGCCTCAAGGCTGTTTCCCGGAGGAATCTTCAAGTCATCAAGAACTGCAGACCAGTCCAGTTGCGCAAGCTTTCGAAGGGCGGGACGTTCGATGTTTACCCAACGCTTGACGCGCTTACCCTCAAAGAGGGCCTTGGTGTCCTTGCACTTGAAGCTTCTGATCGGCACCGAATCATAGTAATGCGCGGCGTTCATAGTGTAAAGCGCCACCGCGGCCGGCAGCAGGCCTCCAACGGCCTCGGGGAGTGGCTGGCACGTTTCTGCCTTAACCGGTGGCTTTCGGCGCGCGTATCGACGTAGGTCCGCGGGTAGCGCGCAGAGTTCCCGCCTGTTGCCGGGCCACACGGCCGAACACCATGCACGCCGCCGCCCGCGCGCGGCGAGCGCGCGCGCCAGCCTTCATCGATCCACCCGCTTACGCGCGCCATCGCCCGGAGACCACACAGCTGTATCAACTGGTCGAGCGCTACTGGCCCGAGTTCCGACGATTGCGTGCGCGGGTCGACCGGCCACTGCCCGCTTACGTGGGGTGCTGTCACTGCCGATGGCGCTGCGCTTTCTGCTGGCCACCCGCCCTGCGGTGCTCTCCGAAGTGCTCGGCGTGGTGTACCGCACGATCTCGGGTCATCTGCTGGCCCGTGCGGGAGTCAGGCGCGTCCCGGGCCATACGGGTGCGGTCACGCTGATCCAGCGTTTCGGCTCGGCGTTGAATCTGAACGTGCACTTTCACGTGCTCTTCGTCGATGGCGTGTACGTGACCGAGGGGTCCGGTACGCCGGTGTTCCGGGCGGTGAGATCACCGGGCGCGGGCGAACTTCAGGTGTTGGTGCAGCGGCTGGCCGAGGGCATTGGTCGGCTGCTGGAGAAGCGCGGCCTGATCGAGCGCGATGCGGAGTCGGCGTGGCTGAGCGGGGAGCCGTTACAGGCCGGATCGCTCGATGAGCTGATCGGCCATTGCATCACCTGGCGCATTGCGGCGGGCCCGCGCGCGGGGCAGAAGGTGTTCACGCTGCAGACGGTTGCCGCGCAGGGCGAGGGGGAAGGGCGCAGCGGTGCGGCCCAGGCCGGCGGGTTCTCGCTGCACGCGGGCGTGTCGATCAGGCCCGGGCAGCGCGCGAAACTCGAGCGGTTGTGCCGGTACGTGAGCCGGTCGCCGCTGGCGCAGGATCGGCTCACGCTGAGCGCATCGGGTCAGGTGTGCTACGGGTTCAAGACGCCCTGGCGCGACGGCACCACGCACGTGGTGCTCGATCCGCTGGACTTCATTGCGCGGCTGGCGGCGCTGGTGCCGCCCCCGCGCAGGCACCTGACGCGCTATCACGGGGTGCTCGCCCCGCACAGCAGCCTGCGTGCGCTGATCACGCCGGCCGGTCGCGGCAAGGGCGGCGACAGCACGGAGCAGGGCGGCACGAAGCAGGGCGGCACGAAGCAGGGCGCGCAGCGGCCGGGGCTGCCACGCCATGTGGCGATGCGCTGGGCGCAGCGTCTGAAGCGGGTGTTCGGCATCGAGATCGAAGCGTGCGTGCGTTGCGGCGCGCGGCTGAAGATCGTGGCGAGCATCGAGGACCCCGGGGTGATTGCGCGCATCCTTGCGCATCGGGATCGGGCATCGGGCAGGGCGCAGCCAGAGCGCGCGCTGCATGCGGCTCGTGCACCGCCGGGTCAGTGGGCGGTGTGACTCAGCGGTGTGGCGCTGCCGGGAGGCTATCGCACGGAGCAGCGGACACCCTGCGCAGGTGCTGTGGGCGCGGGGCAGGGCGTGTTGCGCTCGCCGATCGGGGCGCGGGTGAGGACGGGGGATGCGACGGTCATCTGGTGCCGCCCGGCCGGGTTGACCGCCTGATCCAGGGGCCATAGCTGCTCGTGCAGCGCGTCGGCGCGACGCTTGCGTCCTCGAAGCCGCGGCCGCAGGGGCGTTTGAAAGTACTATTCGCCTATACCGGGCTAGTCTAGTACACGCAACGGAAGTGCGGGTTGGGTGCTGAGCGAGGCGTGACGACGAGCATCGCATCATCCTTGCCGGAGGATCCGGAGCGCAGCGCGCCGCACGCGGCGGTGGTGCTTGCGGCACTCGCGCTCGCGTCTTCTTGGGGTGGCCTCGCGCATGCACAGCCTTCGGCTGCGGTCGCCAACTGGCCGGAGAAGCCGATCCGCCTCGTCGTGCCGTTTGCCGCGGGCGGCGCCCTGGACGTCGTCGGTCGCATCCTCGGCCAGAAACTGACCGAGTCGCTGGGCCGCGCGGTGCTGATCGACAACCGGCTCGGCGCTGCCGGCAACATCGGCGCGGAGTTCGTCGCGCGTGCGCCTGCGGATGGCTACACGCTGCTGATGTCGTCGGTGACCTCGCAGGCGATCAGCATGACGCTGCTCGCCAAACCGCCGTACGACTTCGTGCGCGACTATTCGCCGGTGGCGCTGGTCGGTTCGGCACCACTCGCGCTGATCGTGCACGCGTCGCTGCCGGTTAAGTCGGTGAAGGACTTCATTGCGCTCGCGCGGGCACGGCCCGGCGAACTCAACTACTTTTCATCCGGCACCGGCACCGGCACGCACCTCGGCGGCGCGCTGTTCGACCAGATGGCGGGCGTGCGCACGACGCATGTGCCCTACAAGGGCGGCGCGCTGGGCATCAACGACCTGCTGTCCGGGCAGATCCACTTCTCGTTCTCGACCATCGGCACCGCGATGCCCTACGTTGAAGCCGGTCGCATCCGGCTGATTGCGGTGGGCTCGACGAAGCGATACTCCGGGCTGCCGAACGTGCCGACGGTGGCGGAGTCCGGCATCAAGGGCTACGAGGCCGAGCAGTGGTACGGCGTGGTGGCCCCTGCTGGCACACCGGCATCGATCATCCAGCGCCTTGCAGGCGATCTGAAGGCGATCATGCCGATGCCCGACGTTCGCGAACGGTTCCTGCAACAGGGGGTGGAACCGACCTTCCTCGGCCCGGAGGCGTTCGGCCAGTACATCAAGGCGTCGGTCGAGAAGTTCGCAAGGATCGTGAAGGCGATCGGGCTGAAGCCGGAGTGACGGGCTTCAGAGGGCTCCCGATCCTCTTTGTTCACGATGATGGCGTGTTTTGGGCGGTTGACTGGTAGAGCGCGAGGCAAGGGGGCGCTGTCACTGCCTGATGGCAGGGCAGGCACGCAGCGTTGATCGTTCCCGGAATAATCGCGCTACGATGTGCGTCTTCCTTTGGAGCAGGCACGATGAAAGGATGGCTCGTCTTGCGGGTGGTCGGATTCGTCACCGGCGCTCTTGTCGGGTCGGCCTGGACCTGGGCGCAGTCGTTTCCGGCGCGACCGATCCAGCTCGTCGTCGGCTTCAGCGCCGGCGGCGGGGCCGATATTTCGGCTCGGATCGTCGCGACGAGGCTCGCTGAGTCCTTCGGGAAGCCGGTCGTTGTCGAGAACAGGCCGGGCGCAAGCACCATCATCGCGACACAGTACGTGGCCAAGTCGCCGGCCGACGGATACACCTTGCTGCTTCTGCCGTCTTCGACGACGATACTTTCGGCAATGCGTTCCAACCTGCCATACAACATCGAACGCGATTTCACGCCGATATCGCTGCTCGCAGTCGGCCAGTACGTTCTCGTGACGCATCCGTCGGTTCCCGCGAAGACCGCTGCTGAAGTGCTCAAGCTCGCGCGCGCCCGTCCTGGAAAGCTCACGTATGGAAGTTCCGGTTCGGGCAGCGCGTCGCAGTTCGCCGCCGAGCTTTTCAAGTCCATGGGCAAGGTGGACGTCCTGCATGTCCCGTACAAGGGCGCCAATGAAGCAACGATCGCGACGGCCACGGGCGAGATCGATATCTTCTTTGCGAGCATCGCTCCCTTGCTGCCGCTGAGGGATGCAGGCAGGATCAAGGCGCTCGGTGTGACGGGTGCGAAGCGCACTCCGTTGCTCCCCGACGTACCGACCATCGCCGAGTCCGGCCTCCCGGGCTACGAACGTTACGCATGGTACGGTTTGATCGCAGCGGCAGGACTTCCGTCCGACATCCTGGCCAGACTCAACGAAGCGATCCTCAAGGCAATCGGTTCGACGGAGGTCAGGGGCGCTTTTGTCAAGCAAGGCCTGGACGCGCAGGCATCGACACCCGACCAGTTTGCTGCATTCATCAGGCGGGACATGTCGGAGAACGGCAAGGTCATCAGCGCGGCGGGCATAAAGGGCGACTAGGAGAAGCAGATGATGGCGGTCGAGATGAGTGACGCGCGCACGGCATTGCAGGACGAGAAGGTCTCCGCGCGCATCGGCTTGCTTGCGCCGCCGAGCAATGTCGTCATGGAGGTCGACTTCTATCGGTCGTTGCCGACGGACGTCACGGTCCATACGAGTCATATCTACCGTTCGCGTACTACCGTCAGTGTGGATGCAATGACGGAAACCGCGCAGAACGCGGTAGAGACGGCGCGCAGTCTCGTTCAGACGGCGTGTGATGTGGTGATGTATGGCCATGCTGCGTCGAGCTACACGATCGGCGTACAGGGCGATGCACAGCTCGAGCGGGTCATCGCGGCGGCAGCGGGCGCCCCAGCGCTCACCGTGGCGACTGCGATCGTTCGCTGCCTGAAATCGTTGGGAATGCCACGTGTCGCGTTTGTAGCGCCCTACCCCAAGGGCATTATCGACAGCGGTGCCGCGTTCCTGACCGATTCCGGCCTCGACATACGGGTAGCGAGCGGCCTGGGCATTGACCGGGTCTCTGACCTGCGGGAGGTGTCGCTCGAGACGGTGTATGAGCTCGGGCTCCGCGTAGCATCGCAGACGCAGGTCGACGCCCTGTATATCTGCGGAACCGGAGTACACACCCGCGGTGTCGTCGGACCGCTCGAGCGCTCCTTGAAGAAGCCGGTGATTACCGCGAACCTGGCGGCGCTGTGGAGCTGCCTGGATCGAATCGGGCAGAGCCAGCACTTCCGATTTGGCGACAGTCGCCTGCTTGCATGGCAGAAGGAGCGAGCGCCATGATCCGGGTGCCGGATAGGGACCTCCGGTGGCCCACCGGTTGGTGAACATGAACGCCAAGTCGCTCGGATGTCACGCTGAGTCCCGATAGCCTGCCAACTCAACGATTCCCCGACCAGGGCAGACCATGGATGCGACGCTCAAGAGCCTGACCGATTTCACGCAGAAGCTCCGCTTCGAGGACCTGTCTCGTGAAGCGATACATCAGTGCAAGCGGCGCGTCATCGATACGCTTGGATGCGCGCTCGGTGGATTCCATGCACCGCCGAGCAGGATCGCCCGCGGCGTCGCGCGCAGATCATCCAGCCGCACGCCTGCACGCATCCTTGGAACGTTGGAGCAGACGTCTCCCGAACTTGCCGCTTTCGCCAACGGGGTAATGATCAGGTATCTCGATCTCAACGATGCAACCGGCCTCGGGGGCGGACATCCAAGCGATATGTTCGGGGCGCTGTTTGCAGTCGCCGAAGCCCGGGCGGTCACTGGCCGGGATTTCACCACGGCTGTGGTGGCTGCCTACGAGCTCTACATGAGCTTCTTCGAGGCGAGGCAGGTCCGTGACAGGGGAATGGACCACGTCATCTACACCGCAGCGGGCGCGGCAGCGGGCGCAGCCATGCTGATGAAACTCGACCATGCGTCCACGGCAAACGCCATTTCGTTGGCGCTCACGCCCAACATGGCACTCGGTGTCACTCGGCGCGGTCAGTTGTCGATGTGGAAAGGCTGTGCGGGGGGTAACGCGTCGCGAAACGCCGTGTTCGCTGCCGAGCTGGCGGCGGACGGCCTTGCCGGGCCTTCTGCTGTATTCGACGGTGATCATGGCGTGTGGAACGCAATCGGCCAATCGAACTGGCCGCCGTTCAGAGTCCAGGAGCAATGGTTTCGCATATCGATCACGCAGATAAAGATGTATCCGTGCATCTACCCAGGCCAGTCACCAGTGACCGCGGCTTTGGAAATCGCCCCCCAGGTACGCGCCGAAGACATCGATTCCGTCCTGGTAAGGACGTACCTCAATGCATGGTGGGAGTCAGCGAGCGAACCGGAAATGTGGGCCCCTGCTACCCGGGAAACAGCAGACCACAGCATTCCCTATCTCGTGAGCGCAGCCTTGCTCGACGGAAAGATCGATGTCTCGTCGTTCGATGACGCGCGCAGGAATGCGCCCGACATGCAGGACTTGATCAGGAAGGTCCAGGTCATTCATGACAAGGAGCTCGACAAGCTGACGCCTTCGAATGATCCGTGCCGGATGGAAGTCACGCTGCGCAACGGGAGAAAGGTCTCCAGCAGCGTCGAGTTTCCCAAAGGACACCTGAAGAATCCTGCGAGCGACGCGGAAGTTGAACAGAAGTTCGCGAAGATGAATGGCGGCCTGTTGTCGCCTGCACAAGTGGCGCGCGTGCTGGACATGTGCTGGAACCTGGAAAAGATCCAGGACTTCAGAAGTCTGATCTCGGAGATGCAGGCTTCGGCCAGCGTCGCCGCGGAATGATCCGTCGAGTGATCAGGGGTGCCGGTCGGCGCGAGGCCCACGTCCGGAACTGCTGTCACCCATCACAGCCCGATTCCCCGCTTGCTGGCGAGCGCACGCCATCTTTCGAACTCGGCCTTCACCTCGCGGGCGAATTCCGACGGCGTGTTTCCGACCGCTTCAGCTGGAGGAAGCGTTCGATGCCTACCTGAAGTGCGGGCGGCTGGAGGAGGGCTTCCTGCGGCTGCGCTGCGAGCAGTGCCGGGCCGAGAAGCTGGTGGCTTTCAGTTGCAGGAAGCGTGGCTTCTGCCCTTCGTGCGGCGCAAGGCGCATGGCCGAGACGGCAGCGCTGCTGGCCGACGAGGTGCTGCCCGAGCAGCCGCTGCGCCAGTGGGTGCTGTCACTGCCGATGGCGCTGCGCTTTCTGCTGGCCACCCGCCCTGCGGTGCTCTCCGAAGTGCTCGGCGTGGTGTACCGCACGATCTCGGGTCATCTGCTGGCCCGTGCGGG
>CAMDXD010000084.1 GCA_945877995.1 Bordetella parapertussis | reverse complement strand
GGACGATTGTCGACGATGACGGGTTGGCCGAAGCGTTCGTTCAGGCGGGCTGCCACGATACGACCGACATAGTCATCGTTTCCACCGGCCGTGAAGCCGACGATCAGGCGGATGACCCGGGTTGGATACTCCTGGCCTGCAGCCGGTGTTGCGCCGGCAACAAGGACCGGCAATGCGATCGATGCCATGAGCGTCGTGCACGACAGGCGCTTCCGCATGTGATTCTCCCTGGTTGCTGTGTTGGGCGGGTACTGCCGATTGTCGAAGGATACTTCGCGTGCTATTCCCACTCGATCATCAATTGAGCCGCCAAGTCCATGTTGTGCCTAGCGTTCTTGGGTGGAAGGCTACTGGATACCGTCAAAGATACCGTCATCTTGATGAACTCCAGCATTGGCGCGGGTTTCCGGGCGATCGGCGCGGGATGCACCTTTCGGCATCTATCGAGGACTATCGGGTCCAACGAGAGTCGCTGGGACTCGAAGACACTACCCTCGCCCACCGACAAGCCCGTCTAGGGTCATACCGTCAACCACGCCGCTAAGTGATTGTCTCGCCAAATCTTTCGCTCGATCTCGATACCGTCAACAGCGTTGGCATGGCGGGCGACAATTACCTTGAGCGCCGTGTTGCCTCAGGAATGAATGTTACCGGACGAATGGCGCCGAAATGCGCCAGCATCTCAAGGCTCACCCAATGCGTGGCCGCGCGCTTGCCCAATTCACCAGCGCCGCGTTCATCGGCGTTCTCGGCCGGCAGCGCATCGCCGTCAGCATGGACGGCAAAGGGTGCTAGCGCGACAACGTGTTCGTCGAACGGCTGTGGAAGTCGGTAAAGTACGAAGAGGTTTACCTGCACGCGTACGACAACGTGAGCGCGGTCAAGCTAGGCACCGCTAGTTACCTGGCGTTCTAGACTAGCCGCCGGGCCCACCACGTACATCAAGGCCGAACGCCTGATCAGATGTTTTTCGGGTTGCAGGAACTGCCGTTGGCAGCATGACCCTCAACCGGCAGAGGCTCCGCTTAACGTCCCGGAAAAACTGTCCGAATGCGTAGGCCCCGCTCGCGGGAACACTCGAGCGAGCGTGTCCACTCGGTGTCACCGTACGTGCATGGCCAGGAGCGGTCAATCGCATGGGCTCCCACGTCCAGCTGCGACAGGCCAGGACACGTAGCCGTGCGAGTCTGCTCCTGCGCCGTTGCCGAAGCGGGCATCGCTCGTGAAAGAGGGGTATGCATGACGGCGGGCGGGGTGTCCTTCACCGCGCGATGAGTGCCTGCGAGTTTTCCCCGATCGGACGGCGCAGAGTGCGGCTGCCGCTCAGATCGCGATCCGGGATGTCTGCCACATCACGCTGCGCGCGAGGCTACCGGCGACGATGCAGGAGGACGACGTGTCGCCGATACGGGTCGAACTGATCTCGGCATGCAGCCTGCCGAACGGTCCAGTGGCGCGCAGCGAATGCAGGTTGGTGGTCAGCGAAGGGTCGGCGAAGATCCGTACGCGGGTGCGCTCGAAGCCGATGCCGGCCAACGCGATCAGGGCGGCCACGTTCGCATTCTTCGGGAAGGTGCGGGCGGCATCGCGGGCATTGCCCTCCCACACGAGCTGCGGTGCGTCCAGGGCGGACAGGTCACGTCCCCGCGCGGATTCATGGGAAGCCCAGGTCGACGGTGGCGCAGAGCGCGTGTATTCGACCGTGTCGATGCCGACCAGGCGGGCGGAAGCCAGGGCATCGATGCCGGCGAGTGCGCCCGAAGGAATGGACAGGCGCGATCCGCCCGTCTGGGCGGCAGCGACGATCGAGGCCATGACGGCGTGATCAGCGAGTGCGCCGACTGAGCCCGCGATCACATCGCAGCCTGCTGCCAGGACCTGCGGCACGAGAGTCCTGAAGGCTGCCTGACTTGCGGCTTCCACGACCAAGTCAGGTCGTGCGGCCAGCAGGGAGGCGACGTCGGACACGATCGGATAGCGCGAGCCAGCATGACGCGAAGGGTCGGAGACCAGCGTTGCGACCAATGTCACGCCCGTGGGGCCGTCGTCAATGCCGGCATCCGGGCGCGACAGGCAGCGCAGGGTCTCCTTTCCGATGGCACCCATTCCGATCATGCCAAGCTTAAGTGTCATCGCGTTCTCAATCCGCGTAGAGGCTGGCAAGGTCGGACACCCTGACTGGCTTGATCGGGGAGCGCGGATGAAAGTGATCCACCGTGCCCGGTACGAGCCCGAGTTCGGCCGCGAGCAGGCCCTCGACGACCGGGCCGCAGATGCGGCCCTGGCAATAGCCCATCCCGCACCGCGTCGCGCCCTTGATAAAGTTGACGTTGCCTCCCCACGGCCGGCACACGGCGCGAACCTGGCCTGCGGTCACCTCTTCGCAGCGGCAGACGACAGTGTCATCGGTCACCAGGGCCAGCAGCCCCGGGCGAGGTGCGAACAGTTCGTTAACCAGCGCGCCGAACGCGCGCCGGTGCCGTCGCTCGCGTTGCAGCGCCTCGATCCCCGGCGCAGGCACGGCGAAGCCCAGTTCCTGCAGCGCAGCCGATGCAGCCAGCGCGCCCTCGGCCATGGCCGCCCAGGCACCGCCGATCCCTGCGGTTTCGCCAGCGACGAACACGCCACGCACGCTGGTTTGCATGTCGTCTTCATGAACGGGTATCCATCCGCCGAGACGGGCGTCGTACACATGCCGACAGCCGAGCGTGCGCGTTAGCTGAACGGAGGGCACGAAGCCGAATCCGACACACAACGTGTCCGCCTCGATTCGCTGTTCTGTGCCGGGCAACGGCCGTCCCTGCCGATCGCAGTCCATCAGGACCACGCGCTCGACCCTGCCGCTGCCTTCCGCACGCACGACCACCTTTCGGAAGTGGACGCGCACGCCGGCTCGCGACAGCGCGCGGCGGTAGTCGAGGGCTTCCGCGACCCGGTCGCCATGGCCGCGCAGGCGCAGCACATGGCGGACCCAGTCGATCGGGTGGGTCGCCTCGTAGATGCCCTGCGGTGGGCGCCCGGCCTGGATCAGGGTGCGCGCGACCGGCAGCAGGAAAGGGCCGGACCCAGCGAGTACGATGCGTTCGCCAGGCAGCATGCCCTGGGCCTTGACCAGCGTTTGCGCGCCGCCGGGTGTCATCACGCCCGGCAGTTCCCAGCCGGGGAATACCCCGGGCCGCTCGATCGCTCCGGTGGCGACGATGATCCTCCGGGCACGCAGCGTGAGCGCCCGGCGCCGGTGCATCACCTCGAGCACGCCGCCTTCGAAACTTCCCCACACGGCCGCCTCGTTCAGCAGAGTGATATTCGTCGCTCGTACCTCGGCCAGCAGGTTGTCGCCCTTGGTGAAGTCTGCATCGAGGCGGCTACGGTCCTGCACCTGGAAGGCTGCGGGCAACTGGCGGTAGTACTGTCCGCCAGGCTCCGGATACTCGTCGAGCAGCACGGTCCGGGCACCACCGCGCGCTGCGGTCAACGCCGCATGCAAGCCGGCTGGGCCAGCGCCGACAATCGCGATGTCGGCTTCCATCGGTGTGCTCATGCTGGCTCGCTGCCTTCGAAGCGCGTCGGCGTGCGTACCTGCATGCCGTCCTCGACCTGGGTCATGCAGGCGCGCGTGCCCTGCAGGCCATCGATGGTCATCACGCAATCGAAGCACACGCCCATAGCGCAGAACAGGCCACGCGGGTTTCCGCCGTTGCGGGTATGGCGCAGCACGCGCCGGCCCTGGGCCAGCAGCGCGGTGGCGACGGTCTGGCCGCGCCTGGCCTGCACCGGCTCGCCGTCGACGAACAGCGTCACTCCGGCGCCGGGCAGGATGGCGTCATCGATCACTGTATCGCCCCGTTGGCCGACTTCAGGTCCTGCAGGAACTGCGCGACCGGATAGGCCTCGCCATCGCGGCCGACATAACGCGACAGGTAGAGCCCGGTCACCGGCGACAATGCCATGCCGTCGCCGCCATGACCGGTGGCCACCGCGTATCCGGCCGGGCCGCCGCCATCGCCGAGCAGAGGGCCCTTCGACGAGTAGGGGCGCAGGCCTGCCCAGCTTCGCAGAACGTTCAGCCGTCCGAGCTCTGGCATGAAGCGCGCCGCGCATTCGCAGATGCCGGCGACCACCTCGCGCGTGTTGCGACTGTCGTAGCCGACGAACTCGTTGGTGCTGCCTAGCAGGACCGTACCGCTCAGCGGCTTTCGCGTGTAGCTCAGCGAGATCGGCGTCCGGTGGGGCCGACCGTCTGCGGGAGCGGCCACGTGCTTGGCCAGCAGCTGGCTTGCGCCCGACACCCGGATGCCCGGCAATGCGTCGGTGGCCTCGAGCACGACGATCTGTCCGCGCCGGGGCACGACATCGTGCGTCGCGCCGACCATCTTTCCGATCATGGGGGCGAACGCACCGGCTGCGTTGATCACCCAGGGCGCCTCGATGTTGCCGCGCGAGGTCATCACCCCGGTGACATGGCCGGCCTCGACCGAGATGCCCTCGACCGCCGTGCCGGTGAACAGTTGCGCGCCGCGATTGTGCGCGGCATCGGCGAAGCCCTGGGTGACCTTGAACGGATTGGCATGCGCATCGGTCGCGCAGTACAGGCCGGAGAGCACGCGCCCGCGCAGCAGCGGATTCAGTTCCCGGCAGCGCTGCTCGTCCACCAGTTCGACCGGCACGCCGACCGCGCGCTGGCCCGCGGCCAGTTCCTCAAGGTAGGCGATCTCGGTCTCGGATTCCGCGACGATCAGGTTGCCCTCGACCGCGTATTCGGTGGGTGTTCCGAGTTCGGCGGAGAGCCCCTCGTGCAGGCGCTGGCTGGCTCGCGCCAGTTCCAGCACGGTGCCGCCCTTCTTGGTCGCCATCGCGATGGAGCCAGGGTTGACCGAAGAAGCGCCGCTGCCGACCACGCTGCGCTCGACCAGCGCGACCCTCGCACCCGCCCTCGACAGGTAATAGGCGACCGCGCATCCGACCACGCCGCCGCCGATGACGACGGCATCGGCCCGGGTCAGCATCGGGCAACGTTTAGGCTATCCATCCGAAACAGTGTATACAGCCGGCGTTCGACGCAGGTCAATGCCCGGACAGCGCGCGCTGGATACGGTCGCGGCGCAGTTGCGGCGCGAAGGACGCGATGAACGCGAACACGAACGAGCGCAGGAAGGCGCCCTTGCGCAGGACCACCTTGATGGTCGCGGGTGCGAACAGGTGGCTTGCGCTGATGGCATGCAGGTCGATGTTCTCCTCCGGCATCCAGGCGATGGAGGCGACGATCGCGATGCCCAGCCCGGACCGAACGTAGGTCTTCATCACGTCGACATCGGTCGCGGTGAGCACGATGTTCGCGTCCAGCCCCTCCGCCCGGAAAGCCTCGACGATGCGCCGGTGCAGCGAGAACTTCGCGTCGTAGGTGATCAGCCGCTCGCGGCCGAGTTCCTGCAGCGTGACCCTGCGGCGCCGCGTCAGCCGATGGCCAGCGGGCATGACCACCACGCGCTCATGCTGGTTGCAGTTGAACGACACGAGTCCTTCGCGCGGCGCTCCGGTCTCGGCGCAGATCGCGAGGTCGGCCTCGCCGGCAGCGACCCAATCGACGAGCTGCTGGGGATCGCCCTGGCGCAGCTCCAGGCGCACGTCGGGGTAGGCGGCCATGAACGTCCGCACTACAGTCGGCAACACGTAGCGCGCGTAGCTGTGCGACGCGGCGATGGTGATCGTGCCGCGCTGCGCTGCCGGGGCGTCGTGAGCGATTTCGCCCAAGGATTCGAGTTCGTGCAGCACCCGGCGCGCGGTCTCGAGGACCTCGCGGCCTGCGCTGGTCAGCCCGCATATGCGCCGGCGCGAGCGGACGAACACCGGCACGCCGAGCTCGTCCTCGAGCGCCTGCAGGTGACGACTCACGCTCGGCTGCGAGGTGAAACCATTGCGCGCGGTGGAGGACAGGTTGAGGCCGTTGTCGACGGCCTGGCAGAACAGTTGCAGCTCGCGCAGGCGGGTCATGGCGCGTGTGGATTCGATCCGGAAAGTGAATGGAAGTCATACGACATTAATCTTTGTATGCATGGAAGGGTGGCGCTTATACTGATAGCTGATCCGTCGCCTGGAAGCGGCGGACAGACGAGTTGCCGTATCGGGATCGAAGCGGGAACCACCGGAGGAGCTCTTACATGAATCAGGTTAACCCTGCGGCAGGCGCGGGTGCGGCCCGCGGCACGGCCGGGCGCGTGCGTCTGGTGAATCCACGCGGGCAGCTGGATGCGGTGCGTGCATCGCTCGCGTCGCGGCTGGTATGCCTCGATGGCCGGAGGATCGGTTTCATCGACAACATCAAGCCCAATGCCGGCCTGTTCCTCGATCATGTCGAGCGGATGATGGTCGCCGACCATCCTGGCATCTCCACCGTCCGGGTACGCAAGAACTTCACTTCCAGCCGGCTGATCGCCGACCAGCTCGAGGGCCGCGCAGACGCGGTGGTGAACGCCTGGGGCGACTGAGGGGGCTGCACGTCGTGGTGTATCCACGACTCCGCATGGCTGGAGAAGCATGGCGTTCCGACGGCCACCGTCGTCACCACCGCGTTCATCCGGCCGGCACGGCTTGCCGCGCGTAGCCTGCAGGTCGAGGACCTGCCGCTGATCGTGACCCCGCATCCCCTCAACGACCTCGAGCCCGCGCAGGTCGAGGATCTTGCGCGCGCGGTGTATCCGTTGATCATCCTGCACCTGACTGGGCAGGGCGTGCTGGACAGTACGGTGCATGCGCCTTTTGAACATCCTGCCGGCAACGCGATGACTGCTGGCACTGACGCGGAAGGGGGCGGCCGGTGACGGAACCTGCACAGCCGGAAGGCGTCGTCTTCGAACTGGAGGACTCCTGGGAAGCGATCAACCAGTGGTTCCTCGAGCGTGACCTAACCGACGGGTTGCCGATCGTGCCGCCGACTGAGGGCCGGGTGCGCATGATGACCGAGTACACCCAGCGCTTCACTGGCTGGGCGGCGCAGGACGCCGTGGGCAAGCTCGCGCCGCGGCAGGGTATCGCAACCGTCGAGGCAATCGCCGCCAACGCCGTGATGGCCGGCTGCCGACCCGAGTACATGCCAGTGCTGATCGCCTGCGCGAAGGGGCTGGCCGATCGCCGCTTCAACCTCGATGCCATCCAGACCTCTACCCACAACACGTCGGTGCTGCCGATCGTCAACGGGCCCGTGGCCCGGGCGATCGACCTCAACTGCGGCTACAACTACACCGGCAGCCGCTGGCAGGCCACGGCGGCGATCGGCCGTGCGATTCGGCTGATGATGTCCAACATCGGTGGCACGCCCGGTTCGGTGAACATCCATACCCAGGGCCATATAGCGCGCTTCGAGTACTGCATCGCCGAGAACGAAGCCGACAATCCGTGGGAGCCGTTGCATGTCGAGCGTGGCTTCGACCGCGGCGCGAGCACGGTCACGCTGATTCCAGCCTGTCCGGCGGCGATGATCGACGACAACGGCGGCAGCCAGTCGGCGAAGGACCTGCTGCGCACGCTCGCCCATTCGATCGCCTATGTCGGCAACCGGAACACCAACGGCGAAGGCCAGCCGCTGCTGATCCTGGCACCGCAGCATGCGCGGCTGCTGGCCAACGGCGGCTACGACAAGGCCGAGGTGAAGCGCTTCATCTGGG
Organism: Bordetella parapertussis; assembly: GCA_945877995.1. Taxonomy (GTDB): domain Bacteria; phylum Pseudomonadota; class Gammaproteobacteria; order Burkholderiales; family CAIKXV01; genus CAIKXV01. The sequence continues at coordinate 4,109 of CAMDXD010000084.1, read as the reverse complement.
AACGCGCACGGGTGCCGTTCGGCGACATCCCGCGCGGCAACCTGGTCAGCTTCAGCGACAAGAACCTGAAGCTCTATGCGGATGTCGACCCTGCGTATGGTGTTCCGATCGCGGACAAGGCGGAGGATATCGTGATCGTCGTGATGGGTGGTGCCGGCACGCACAGCCTGTCGGTGCAGACGCGGCTCGCCTGCGAGAACCTGACCATCCCGATCACACGCAAGGATGGAACCCCGCTGGTATTTTCCCAATGAGCTGTGGCCCGTGGGCCGCAGCCGATGACGGAGGAAGGACGATGGCCTGCCTTGCACGCATTACCACGGCGATGCTTATCGCCTGTTCGACGATCACACCCGTCGCGGTGCATGCGCAGGCCTATCCGATCCGCGCGATCCGGATGGTGGTGCCGTTCGCACCGGGCGGCACCACCGACGTGCTGGCGCGCGTGCTTGGCCAGCAGATGGGCGACCGTCTCGGCCAGACCATCGTGGTCGACAACCGTCCCGGTGGCTCCGGCGTCGTCGGTGCCACGATCACCGCGCGCTCCGCGCCGGATGGCTACACCCTGCTGTTGACCTCGCTGTCTCCGGTGGTGATCAACGTCAGCATGTTCCCGCCGGGCAAGGCGCCCTACGACCCGGAGAAGGACCTGGCGTCGATCTCGCTGATCACGCGCGTGCCGTCCGTGATCGCGGCGCTGGGCAACAGCGAGATCCGCTCGCTCGCGGATCTCAGCCGGGTGGCGAAGGCCCGACCCGGCCGGGTCACCTTCGGCACTGCCGGTGCCGGCAGCGTCAATCACCTGATCGGCGAACTGTTCCGGGTTGGCGCGAACATCGACATCCTGCATGTCCCGTACAAGGGGGCTGGTCCCGCGATGGCGGCGCTGCTGTCGAAGGAGGTCGACCTGATGATCTCCTCGCCTGTGGCGATGATGTCCCAGGTGCGCAACGGCCAGGTGCGTGCGATCGGTGTGTCCGGGGCGAAGCGCTCCCCGGCGCTGCCAGACACGCCATCGATCGGAGAGACTGCCGTTCCGGGTTTCGATTCGACTGCGTGGTATGCGCTGATGGCTGCCGGTGGCACGCCGCGCCCGATCATCGACCGAGTGCGCGGCGTACTGGTGGTGGCGATGCAGGAGCCAGCCATCGCCGAGCGCCTGAGTGGCGAAGGCGCGGTGCCCGAGACGTCCACGCCCGAGGAGCTGGCGCAACTGATCCGAATCGAGATCAAGCGCTGGGCAAAGGCAGTGCAGATGTCGGGCGCGAAACTCGACTGACATGGAGTGAAGATGTCCCTGATCCGCCAGCCCGGCATGCTGGGCCCGCTCAAGCTCAAGAACCGCATCACGCTGGCGCCGCTGGGCACTAACTTCAGCACGAGCGACGGTCTGATCACCGATCGCGACAAGGCCTACTACGCCGAGCGCGCGAAGGGCGGCGTATCGATGATCATGACCTCCGCGATGGGCGTGAACGGCCGCGCGCGCTCCCACCGCTTCACGCCGGTCTGCTACCACGACCGCTTCATCCCGGGCCTGGCGAGCCTGGTGGACACCATCAAGTCACACGACTGCCATGTGTTCGGCCAGCTCAACCACCATGGCGCGCTGCTGCACGAGCCGGGGGCGGTCGCGGTCGGCCCGTCCGACTGGGTGAACCCGAAGACCGGCGACGACGTGCGGCCAATGACCCGCGACGAGATCGTCGACGTGCAGAAGGACTTCGCGAGTGCAGCTCGCCGCCTGTGGGTCGCCGGATACGACGGCGTGGAGATCCATGCGGCCAACGGCTACCTGTTCCAGCAGTTCTTCACGCCGCGCATCAATCATCGGACCGACGAGTACGGTGGGTCGGTCGAAAACCGGATGCGTTTTCTAGTGGAGACGGTCAAGCGGATGCAGGACGCAGCGCCCGACCTGCTGGTGATGGTGCGTTTCAGTGTCACCGAGTTCACGCCCGACGGATACACGCAGGACGATGCGATCGCGCTGGCGCGTGGCCTGGAGCAGGCCGGCGTGGTGGCGCTAGACCTGTCCGGCGGCAGCAACGAGACGCCGCAGCTGTCCAAGTACTGCATCCAGACGCCATCGTTCCCGCGCGGATGCCTGGCGCCGCTGGCGAAGCCGATCCGCGACGCCGTGTCGATCCCGGTGTTCGTCGCCGGGCGTATCGTCGAACCGCAGGATGCGGAGGCCGTGCTCGCATCGGGCAGCGCCGACTTCATCTCCCTCGGGCGTGCGCTGTACGCGGATCCCCATTGGTGCCTTAAGGCCTTCGGCGAGGTCGATGCGCCGATCCGGCAGTGCATCGCCTGCAACGTGTGTCATGACCGGCTGTCGGCCGAGCGCGACGTGACCTGCGTGCAGAATCCGCTGATGGGAACAGCCTTCGAGACGCTGCCGCTGGCCGAGCCGCAGCTCCAACCGGAACAGGCGCGCGCCGAGCGGCGGCGGGTGCTGGTGCTTGGCGCCGGCGTGAGCGGTGTCGAGGCCGCACGCGTCGCCGCCGCGAGGGGCCACCAGGTGGAAGTGTGGGAACGCAGCGATCGCATCGGGGGGCAGGTCGCACTCGCGATCGCGGCGCCGGACAAGAACGAGGTCGAGGCAGCCTGGCGCTATCCGCTGCAGCAGGCCGAAGCCCTTGGCGTGCCGATGAAGACTGGCATCGTGGCGGATGCGGCAGCGATCCGCGCGTTCGCACCGGACGTAATCGTGCTCGCGACCGGCGCCGTTCCACGGCCGATACCGTTCGACTGCGCCGCACTGGATGCGTCGATCACCGTGCTCGACGCCTGGGATGTGCTACGCAAGCCCGATCGCGTCCCGCCTGGCACCAGCGTCACCATCGTCGGTGGCGGCACGGTCGGTATGGAGACGGCCGACCTGCTTGCAGCGCGCGGGGTGAGCGTGTCGCTGATCGAGCCGAAGGCAGTGCTTGGCGAGGGCATGTCCAAGAGCAACCGCACCGAAGTCGCGGACCGGCTGCGTGCTGCCGGCGTGATCGTGCGGCTGAAGACGCAGATCGTGTCCGCGGAGGGCGGTGCACTGGAGTTGCGCGGGCCTGATGGCACGGTCGCGCGTTACGGGATCGGCGAGATGCTGCTGGTCGCCGTGGGCGCGCAACCGAACCTGGACATGGTCCCAGTGCTCGAGGAAGTGGGCCTGCCCTACGTCGCGATCGGCGATTGCTCGGTACCGGGCGACTTCATGACCTGCCTGCGCGACGCGCGCATGGTGGGCTTTGCAATCGACCGGTATGCAGCGCGCCCGGTGAAGGTCACGCCCGGTTCGGCCAGGTTGAGCTGAGCGCCGGGTCCGGATCATCTGCGGAGGGTTAGGCATGGATTCCGTCGTCTTGCGCCTGGTGGACTTCGCGCATTCGGTCCACTACGACGACCTGCCGCCGGAGGTGGTCGATGCGAGCCGCCTGCGGCTGGTCGACTACGTGGGGGTCGGGCTGGGCGGCCATGGCGCACCGCCCAGTGCGATCGCCCGTGCGCTCGCGGCGCGCGTAACGGTGTCGACGGGTGCGCGGGTGCTAGGCACGCAGTGCCGCACCCTGCCGGAAATGGCCGCCTTCGCCAACGGCGTGATGGCGCGCTACCTGGACGGCAACGACAACTTTCCGAGTGGCGGCCATCCGAGCGACACGATCAGCGCACTGCTCGCCGCGGCGGACCAGGTGAATGCCGACGGCCGGTCGCTGATCGCCGCGATCGTCGCCGCATACGAGGTGTACTACTGCCTGTTCCAGTCGCTGAAGGTGCGCGACAAGGGCTACGACTACGTGATCTACACCGCCGGTGCCTGCGCGATCGGCGCGGCGAAGCTGCTCGGGCTGGATCCCGGGCGCAGCGCGCACGCCCTGTCGCTGGCGCTGACGCCGAACCTCGCGCTCGGCGCGACCCGGCGCGGCCACCTGTCCATGTGGAAGGGCTGCGCGGGCGGCAACGCCGCGCGCAACGGCGTGTTTGCGGCACTGCTCGCGGCCGAGGGAATGACCGGACCCGAGAAGCCGGTCGAGGGTTCTCATGGCCTGTTCGAGCTGATGAATGAATCGGGGATGGCGCCACTGGCCGTGCGTCCGGGCGAGTTCAAGGTGCTGCAG
>CAMDXD010000083.1 GCA_945877995.1 Bordetella parapertussis | reverse complement strand
GAGGACTGGGAAACGGCTGACTGGAGAACGCCGGACGGCGTCCGGGCATCGGCGGCGGTCGTTGCGCTTTGCATCCCTGACGAACCTCGGTGGACAGTCGACATCCAGGATAAAGAAAGAAGCATGCCAGTCAGGGGCACGGTTCCGACGTCCCGGCGGATCCGTTCATCCGCCAGCCACGCTGGCACACCGATTGCATTTGCTGTTTGCAGGAACAGGTCGAATGCGCACCAGCCGGGTGCGCGTCCGGTGCCATCGGGCACCGGACGCACCTCAGTTGGGCAGCGCGCGCCCTGGACCGTCCATGCCGGTGCACCGGCTCCGCCGTTCGAATCCATTCGGGAGAATCGGGAACATGAGCATCAACCCAGGCAGGCGTCATGCATTGAAAGGCGTTGCGGCACTCGCGGCAGCCGGCGCATCCGGTGGCGTCGGGCTGTCCTTCGGCCAGACCCGTTCGCTGTCGGCTACCACCTACTTCGGCGCCTGGGAAACCGCGCACCGGGGGATCCTCGTCCCGGCCTTCCAGAAGGCATCCGGCGTCAAGCAGGTCAACCTGGTGCCCTCGCTCGCGGTGGACACGGTGTCGCGCATCGTCGCGTCGCCGAAGAAGCCGCCGTTCGACGCGATCATCCTGGACGAGGGCCCGTACATCGCGGCGCTGTCGAACGACATCTTCGAGAAGGTGCCAGCGCTGCCGAACCTGAAGGACATCCCGAAACGGTTCGTGGACCCGCGCGGGCTGGGTGTCTTCGTCTCAGCCCAGATCCTGGGCATCACCTACAACACCGAGCGGGTGAAGAATCCGCCGAAGAGCTGGAACGACCTGCTGCGTCCCGAGTACAAGGGCCGGATCGGCCTGGTGGGGCTGGGCTCGACGCTGGGCATCGCATGGATGACCGAGCTGGCCCGCGTCAACGGCGGTGGCGACGACAACCTCGAGCCGGCCTTCGCCTGGCTGAAGAAGGTGATGCCGAACGTCGGCGCGGTCGCGGCTAACCCGGGTGCCCTGGCGACCATGCTCGCGCAAGGCCAGATCGACATCACCTGCCACTACAACAACAACACCGGCGACCTGCAGGCCAAGGGCGTGCCAGTGAAGCTGATCGCGCCCGACTCCGGCTTCACGATGATCCGCAGCACGATGCATATCGTGAAGAACTCGCCGAATGCCGACCTAGCGGCCGAGTACCTGAACCAGGCGATCAGCCCGTCGGTGCAGGCGCAGATGGCAGAGGCACCCAACTACCTGGTCCCGACCAACTCGCGAGCACCGTTCAGCAAGGGGCTGCAGGAGTATGCGAAGGACATGTCGGTGATCGAGAAGATGAACACGGTCGACTGGGCGGTGGTCAATCCGCGCCGGCAGGAATACATCGACCGATTCAACCGGGAAGTGAAGGCCTGACCGGGGCACGACGCGCCACCGCTGCAGTTCAGCGGTGGCGCGTCGAAACAGGGGCGCTCCAGCCCGCCGTCCGGTGGGCTATGATCTCCCGCCGGACGCCACTCGCGACGAACGTCGTCGTCCCGGAACGTCGATGCCACTGTCGCGACCACCCAAACGAAACGCCCCGGCCGTTTCCGACCAGGGCGTCCTGTGCATCCGGTGCAGCCCGCCGTCGCAGGCTGCAGCGATCATCGATCAGCCGAAATTCTTCTCGGCGAACGACCAGTTGACCAGGCCGGAAAGGAAGGTCTCGACGAACTTCGGACGTGCGTTGCGATAGTCGACGTAGTACGCGTGCTCCCACACGTCGATCGTCAACAGTGCCTTGTCGCCGGTCGTCAGGGGCGTGGCGGCGTTGCTGGTATTGACGATGTCGACCGAACCGTCGGCCTTCTTCACCAGCCAGGTCCAGCCGGCACCGAAGTTGCCCACCGCGCTCTTGGTGAACGCGTCCTTGAAGCCGTCGTACGAACCGAACTTCTTGTCGATGGCCGCAGCCAGCGCGCCCGACGGTACGCCGCCACCGGCCGGCTTCATCGAACTCCAGAAAAACGTGTGGTTCCAGACCTGCGCAGAGTTGTTGAACACCCCGCCGCTCGACTTGCGGATGATGTCTTCAAGGCCGAGGGACTCGAACTCGGTGCCCTTGATCAGGTTGTTCAGGTTGGTCACGTAGGCAGCGTGGTGCTTGCCGTAGTGATACTCGAAGGTTTCCTTCGAGATATGCGGAGCGAGTGCGTCCATTGCGTACGGCAAGGCGGGCAGGGTGTGTTCCATGGCAGGGATCTCCGGACGGTCGGTCAAAAAGAAATGACTACCCAGCTTGGCATTTTCGGCAGGGCCGTGTCCACCGTTTCAGGTGTGCACACTGCAAGTCACTCGGGCAACGAAGCGAGTCGCGCGCCAGAGCCGGTCACCTCAGCTTTGTTTCCTTGTACATCACGTGCTTGCGCGCGACCGGATCGAACTTCTTCATCTCGATCTTCTCGGTCGTGGTGCGCTTGTTCTTCGTCGTGGTGTAGAAATGGCCCGTTCCGGCGGAGGATTCGAGCTTGATCTTGTCACGCATGGTCAGGTCTCCTGGTGGCGGGAATTCAGATCACTTCGCCGCGCGCGGCGAGGTCTGCCAGCACCGATTCGATGCCGTTCTTGTCGATCGTGCGCAGGCCGGCGCTGCTCACGCGCAACCGGACCCAACGATTCTGGCTCTCGACCCAAAAACGATGGTAGTGCAGGTTCGGGAGAAACCGGCGCTTGGTCTTGTTGTTGGCGTGGGACACATGGTTCCCGCCGATCGGCTTCTTGCCGGTGACCTGACAGACGCGTGACATGACGACCTCGATGCGATGTGTGGAATCGAAAGCCGGTGTTTATAACACGCCAAACGCCGTCGGAGCAAGCCAACGGGCGGGGTCAGATCAGCCCTCGCTCCGCGAACGACACCACGCCGCCGCGTGCGACGACGAAATGGTCGAGCACGCGCACATCGACCAGCGCCAGCGCGTCCTTCAGCGCGCGCGTCAGCAGTTCGTCGGACCGGCTCGGCTCGGCTATTCCGGACGGATGGTTGTGCGCGAAGATCACCGCTGCCGCATTGGAGGCCAGCGCGGCCTTCACCACCTCGCGCGGATAGACGCTGGTCTGTGACAGCGTGCCGCGGAACAGTTCGCTGTCGATCAGGACCCGGTGCTGGGTATCGAGGAACACCGCGACGAACACTTCGTATTCGCGCCCGGCGAGACTGAGCTTGAGGTAGTCGCGCACCTGCTGCGGCGAATCGAGCACGCTGGAGGTGCGCAGCGTCTCCTGCAGCATCCGCCGCACGACCGCCACCATCGCCTGCATCTCGACGAAGCGGGCCGGGCCCAGCCCCGGCGCCGCGCAGAAACTGCCCTCGTCGGCGAGCACCAGTCGCCCGATGCTGCCGAAGCGGTTGATCAGGTCGCGCGCGAGGTCGAGCGCCGTTTGGCCGCGCCCCCCGTGGCGCAGCAGGATGGCCAGCAGTTCTGCATCGGACAGGGCGTCGGCGCCGCGCGCGAGCAGTTTCTCGCGCGGGCGTTCGCCGCTCGGCCATTGCTTGATCGGAGTCATGGTGTTTCCATCGGACGTGTCCACCGGGTGCGGGCAACTGCGGAAGCGCTACACTACGGCGCCGGCGGGTGGGATGCGCCTATGGGATCGGCCCGATCCCCATGGAAACAATCCCTTGCGCGGCATCACGGGCACCGGCTCCATCCTTCGCGCTGCCCGCCACCGTTGCCCCCACCGTTGTCCTCCCTGCTACCGCCCGGCCCATGAACCCTCCCCGCGTCGACCGCCTGCTGCTCGGCATCACCGGCGGCATCGCTGCCTACAAGACCGCCGAACTGGTGCGCCTGCTGGTCGGCCAGGGCAACGAGGTCGACGTCGTGATGACCGAGGCCGCTCGCCAGTTCGTCACCCCGGTCACGCTGCAGGTGGTATCCGGCAGGCCGGTGTGGCACGACGCCTGGGATCCGCGCGTGCCGAACAACATGGCGCATATCGAGCTCTCGCGCGACAAGGGGCTGGTACTGATCGCGCCTGCGTCGGCGGACTTCATCGCGAAGCTCGCCAACGGACTGTGCGACGACCTGCTGTCCACGCTGTGCCTCGCGCGCGACTGCCCGCTTGCCGTCGCGCCCGCGATGAACCGCCAGATGTGGGAGAACCCGGCCACGCGGCGCAACATCGCGCGCCTGCTCGACGACGGCATCGAGATATGGGGCCCGGCTTCGGGCGACCAGGCCTGCGGCGAGGTCGGCATGGGACGCATGCTCGAGCCGGCGCAGCTCGCCGAGCGCGTCGTGCGGACGTTCACCACGAAGACGCTGAACGGCCTGCGGGTGCTGATCACCGCCGGGCCGACGTTCGAACGCATCGATGCGGTCAGGGCGATCACCAACCTCAGTTCGGGCAAGATGGGCTACGCGATCGCGCGTGCCGCCTGGGAGGCCGGTGCCGAGGTCACCCTGGTCAGCGGCCCCACGTCGCTCGACGCGCCGCCGGTGGCGCGCTTCGCGCAGGTCTCGAGCGCGCAGGACATGCTCGCCACGGTGAATGCCTTCGTACCCGATGCGGACATCTTCGTGAGCGTCGCCGCGGTCGCCGACTACTACGTCCTCAACCCGAGCGACCAGAAGATCAAGAAGGATGCGCATATCCTCACGCTCGAACTCGCGCCGAACCCCGACATCCTCGCCAGCGTGAGTGCGCTTGCCGATCCGCCGTTCTGCGTCGGCTTCGCGGCCGAGAGCGAGAACCTCGACGAATTCGCCGAGGCCAAGCGGCGCCGCAAGAGCCTGCCGCTGCTCGCCGCGAACTTCGTGCAGACGGCCTTCGGCGCGGACGACAATGAACTCGTGCTGTTCGACGACGATGGACGCCATCCGTTGCCGCGCGCGTCGAAGCTCGAGCAGGCACGCATGCTGATCGCCCATATCTCGAAGCTCTACAAGCCCCGATGACCGCTCCCATCCCCCGCCCCACCGTAGCGCTGCGCATCCTCGACGACCGGCTGCGCAGCCAGCTGCCCGCCTACGCGACTGCCGGCTCGGCTGGCCTTGACCTGCGGGCCTGCATCGCAGAGACGATGGTGGTCGAGCCGGGACGCACCGAACTCGTCCCCACCGGGATTGCCATGCACCTGGCCGACACCGGGCTGGCCGCGATGGTGCTGCCGCGCTCCGGCCTCGGGCACAAGCACGGCATCGTGCTGGGCAACCTCGTGGGGCTTATCGACTCCGATTACCAGGGCCAGGTGTTCGTGTCGCTCTGGAACCGCGGCAGTGCCGCGTTCACGCTCGAGCCGATGGAGCGTATCGCGCAGCTGGTTGTCGTGCCGGTGGTGCAGGTAGCGTTCGAGGTGGTCGAGTCGTTTGACCAGAGCGAGCGCGGCGCGGGCGGTTTCGGCAGTACCGGCCGCGGCTGAGGCCCTGTGCGCTGGTGACCGTGGTCACCAGCGCATGTCGAAGGTGAATCGTCAGACCGCCTGGTACTTCAGGCGGCGGACCTTCTCCATGTTCATGCCTTCGATGCGGATCAGATGCGTCGAGGCCGTGCGGTGGGGTGAATGCAGGTCGCCTTCGTTGTACACATGCGCGATGCCCGGGGTCAGCGCGTAGCTGCGGGTCTTCTGCACCTTGCCGGGCGTGTCTTCCGAGGCGGGCTCGAGCAGCTGGTAGTCGTTCATCAGCGTCTCGCCCGTCGCCTGGCCGTAGATGGCCCACGACGGACCATGGTCGTGCGGCGGGCTGTCCTTCGGACCGCGGTAATGGTGCGCGAGGATGCAGAAGCCCAGCTTCGGGTCTTCGTACAGGATCTCGCGCTCCTTCGTGTCTTCGCGCAGGTACTTCGAGACGAACTCGGCGTCGGTCAGCACCTGCTTCAGGCGGTCGCGCACCTTCTCGCGCCCCTTCGGGCCCGGCTCGGCTTCGAGGTAGCCACGGAATTCGTTACCCAGTGTTTCGGCGGTGAGGCTCATCGGATTGCTCCTCCGTTCAGGCGGCGGCCCTGAGGTCCGCCGCGTCGACAACAAGCCCGGCGCTGGCGCGCCGTGCGGCACGCCAGCGCCGGATCCAGGTCAGGCCAGCGTGACTTCCAGCTCGCCCAGCTGTTCCACGACCGTCTTCACGCGGTCTCCGGCCTTCAGCCACTTCTGCTTGTCCTTCGGGTAACCGAGGATCACGCCCTGCGGCGTGCCGGTGTAGATGATGTCGCCCGGCTTCAGCGTCATGTGCCTGGAGCAGTAGCTGATGATCGTCTTGCAGTCGTAGATCATGTCGGACGTGTTCAGGTCCTGGCGGATCTTGCCGTTCACCCAGGTCTGGATCGCGAGGTTGTTCGGATCCTTGATCTGGTCGGCGCTCACCACCCACGGGCCGAGCGGCGCGAAGCCGTCCGGGATCTTGCCCAGCATGAACTGGCTGGTCGCACGCTGCAGGCCGCGCGCGGACAGGTCGTTGCCGTTGGCATAGCCGAACACGTACTTCAGTGCATCTGCCTCGCTCACGTCGCGTGCGGTCTTGCCGATCACGATCACCAGTTCGACTTCGTAGTCGAACTTCCTGTCGACCTTGCTCGGCAGCTTCACCGTCGAGCGATGGCCGGTCAGCGCGTTGTTGAACTTGTTGAAGAGCAGCGGCACCGGGGGAATCGCACTGCCGGTCTCGGCCGCGTGCTGACGGTAGTTCAGGCCGACACAGATGATCTTCTCGGGGTTGGGCACTGCCGGGCCGAACTTTGCCTTCGCCTCGCTCACCAGCACCGACTTGCCGCGCGCGTCGCTGGTGGCTTTCTCGACCAGCTTCACGAGGGGCGCGCAATCGGCGCCTTCCATCACCTGGTGGATCGTCGTGGGCGCCTTGACGCGGAACAATGCAGCCGCCTTCGCCACGTCGAGGATGCCCTTGCCGGTGCGCACGCCGAGGGTCATGCCGTCGCGGCCGGCCAGCGTGCAGAAGGTCATGCCCTTCGAGCCGACCTTGCGGGCAGCGGCGGGTTTCTTCACCGCAGACTTCTTCACGACGGCCTTGCTGGTACCGGTTGCTGATTTGTTCGCCATTCCTGGTTTCTCCATGCTGGGACAGGCGCGATCGTAGCAGAGGCGGCGCGGCCTGCCGCGCACATCGCGGCCCGGTGCCCCTGGCATCGATCGCGCGGGAACGCTCAATCCACCTTGGTACCCGACACCTGGATCACCCTAGCCCAGCGCGCGATGTCGCTGCGCACCAGCTGCTCGAACTGGGCCGGCGTGTTGGGTGCAGGCTCTGCCCCCTGCTGCAGCATGCGCTCGCGTACATCCGGCGCCTTCAGCATCTTCACCACTTCCGCGTTCAGTGCGGCCACGATTTCCTTCGGCGTGCCTGCCGGCGCGAACAGGCCGAACCAGGATCCGGAATCGAAACCAGGCAGCGCCTGTTCGGCGACCGTGGTGGTGTCGGGCAGCGCAACGGACCGCTGCGCGGTGGTCACCGCGATCGCGCGCACCTTGCCCGACTTGATCATCGGCAGCGCCGAATTCATGTTGTCGGCCATCACCTGGACCTGGCCACCGACCAGCGCAGCCAGCCCCGGCGCGCCACCCGAGAAGGGCACATGGACCATCTTCGTGCCGCTCATCATCTGGAACAGTTCCAGCCCGAGGTGGCCCGGCGTGCCGGTGCCGGCCGAACTGTAGTTGAGTGCGCCCGGCTTGCCCTTGGCATAGGCGATCAGTTCCTTGACATCCTTCACCGGCAGCGACGGGTGCACCATCAACGCCTGCGGCACGTTGGCCACCAGCGTGATCGGCGCAAAATCCTTCAGCGGCGCGTAGGGCAGCCTGGGATAGAGGCTGGGCGCGATGGCATGCGAGGCATTGGTGCCCATCACCAGCGTGTAGCCATCGGGGTTGGCTTTCGCCGCGATCGCCGCACCGATCGTGCCGCCGGCGCCAGCCCGGTTGTCGATCACGACCGTCTGTCCCCACACCTCGGTCAGGCGTGCGCCGGTGATCCGGGCAAGGATGTCGGTTGCGCCACCGGGCGCGAAAGGCACCACCATACGGATCGCGCGGTTCGGATAGCCGCCGGGGCCGGAGGGTGCGGCGGCCATGGCGGCACTGGCGCCGAGGGCGAGGCCAGCGGCCAGGCCGTGGAGCACGAGGGGGCGCACGGCACTGGCGGGCGATCGGGGGAACGGCGGACGACGGATCATGAAAGGCTCCTGCGACGGTTGCGACAGCACCAGTTACGACTGCGAAGGTTGCGACTGCGAAGGTTACGACGGCGACTGCGACCGCACCGGACCGTGGAACGGATCGGCTCAGCCTGGCTGCGGCAATTCGAACTCGGTCCCATTGTAATCTTGCGGCAAGGTGCAGCGCCCCTGCACGAGCGCAGCGGCGTGCGCCGCGATGGCCGCGCCATGTGCCGCCTGCAACCGCGGCGCGAGGACCAGCCGCACCACCGACGGGTCGGCGAGCCCGACGCGCACATGAGTGCCTGCGGGGAAGCGTCCGGCGCGCCAGTCATCGACCGCGCGTGCGATGCCCCAGCCGCTGTCGGCGATCGCCGACGCGATGCAGACTTCCGGCTCGCGCAGTGTCCAGTCTTCGACGTTGCCGATCAGCGTGGTGCCGCGCTCGCGGCAGGCATCAATCGCACCAGGGCGGCCGCCATCGAGCATCGTGAACAGGATGTCCGTCCCCGCATCGAACATCGCACCGGCCCAGCGATGGGCCAGCGCCGGATCGTGCTGGTGGCCGCAGAAGGCGGTCAGCACCGGCATGCCGGGAGCCTCCGCCTGCACGCCGGCGACGAACGCCGCACGCCCGAGCAGTCCGGGACGCACGCGTTCTCCCGACAGATGCGCCACGATCCCGGTGCGCGTCGCGCGCGCGGCGAGCACGCCAGCCAGGAACGCGGACTCCTCCTGCCGGACTTCGTAGCTGGCCACGTTCGCGCCGGTGACCGAGCCCTGGGTGACCGCAAAGCGCACGTCCGGATGCAGCAGCGCGAGACGGGCGACCGGCGCATCGCCCTGCCCGCCATGCACCACCACCAGCGGCGGACCGCTCGCCAGCACTTCCTCGATCGCGGCAATCCGTTCCGGCACATCGAAGGCCTGCCGCCAGCAGGGATCGATCGCGATGCCCTCGGCGGCGAGCGGCGCGCACAACCGGTCGATCGCGGCGGCCGCCGACGCATTGAAGCTGCCCCGGCCCGGCCATCCGAAAAGGAATACCGGCACCCGCTGCAGTGACCCGCTGACGGTACTCATTCGGTACGGATACCGGCAGCCTTCAGCACCGGCTGCCAGGCCCCGACTTCCGCCGCGACGAATGCCGTGAACCCCGCAGCGGTCATCGGCCGGCGCACGATGCCCAGGTCGTCCATGCGCGTGGATACGGGCGGCAGGGCGATCACTTCGCCCACCGTACGGTGCAGGATCTCGGCCACTGCTGCCGGAATCCCGGCCGGACCGGACAGCCCCAGCCAGTTTTCCGCCACCAGCGACGGGTAGCCGAGTTCTCCGACCGCGGGGATCTCCGGCGCCGCGCCAAGCCGCTTCGCCGAGGTCACCGCCAGGATGCGCAGCGCCCCGCGCTGGGCATGCGGAAGGCTCTGCGGCAGGGTGTCGAACGCGAGGGGAATCTGGTTGGCGAGCAGGTCGACCAGCATCGGCGCCGCACCCTTGTAAGGCACATGGGTCATCGTCACCTTGAACTGCCGCTGGAACAGTTCTCCGACGATATGCCCGACCGAACCGGCGCCGCTCGATCCGTAATTGAGCGCTCGGCCGCTGCGTGCGACCGCGACCAGATCGGCGACGTTCTTCGCCCCGAGCGCGTTGGACACCACGATCACGTTCGGCACCGCACCGATCGATGCAATGTGGGTGAAGCCCTTCACAGGGTCGTAGCGCACGGACGGATAGATGAACGGCGACACCGAGAACGGCGCCGTGTTCGACAGCACGAGCGTGTGACCGTCCGGCTGGGCCTGCGCCGTGATCGTGGCGCCCAGCGTGCCGCCGGCACCGGGCCGGTTGTCGACCACCACCGCCTGCCCGACACGCTCGGCCATCTGGCTCGAAATCAGCCGTGCGACAATGTCGCTGGAGCCGCCGGGCGGGAAAGTCACCACGATGCGAATCGGGCGGGCAGGCCAGGGCGAGGCTGCGTGCACGCCGTGCGTGGGGCTCAGCGCCAACGAGGCGATGCCGACGGCAAGACCAGCGGCGCAGCCTCGAGACAACCAGGACCCATCCGCGCAGGCGGGGAGGAACGATCGATGTACCGACTGTTTCATGGCGCCACCTTCCTTCTGTTTCTGTTCGGGTTCGCGCTGGCCGGCAGCACGTTCGCACAGGGCCAGGCGCAGCCCAGACTGCCGACCCTGCCCCTCTCGATCGGCCGACATGCGCTGGTCGCCGAGGTGGCGGCGAGCCCGGATACCCGCGAACGCGGCCTGATGTTCCGATACGACCTCAAGGACAACGAAGGGATGCTGTTCGTGTTTCCCGCAGCGCAGCGGCAGTCGTTCTGGATGAAGAATACCCCGCTGCCACTGTCGATCGCCTTCGTCGACGCGAAGGGCACGATCCTCAACATACGCGACATGATGCCGTTCACCACCGACGGCCACCCGTCGCAGGGTGAGGCTCTCTACGCGCTCGAGGTGAATCGCGGCTGGTTCGCGCAGCGGGGCATCAAGGCCGGTGACCGGATCCAGGGCCTGGACAAGGCCGGGAAGGGCCATTGAACCAGCCCCGGTGCCGAGTCGATGGCGGGCGTTTGCCGACCGCCACCGACGCGCCTGGCGCATTCAGCTCGCGGTAAAGCGCAGCGTGCGCTGGTCGATGCCGAAACGGTCGCACAGCCAGTCGAGCATCAGTTCCTGGCCAATCGTCGGGTTGTCGTGCTGGCAATGCTCCGCGCCGGTCTCGTCCGCGGTGACTAGCCGCAGCGTCGCATCGATGCCCCTGGACCGCGCGTAGTCGTACACGGTGCGCGCATTCTCCACGCCGAGCACGTCGTGCCCGCCATGGATGACGAGGTACGGACAACGCATGGAATCGAGCACGCCTTCGAGCACGAACGCACGCACGTACTCCGTCGCCTCGGCCATCGACCGGGTGCCGGTGATCCACTTCATGTGGCCCGCCAGTCCGTGGTCTTCGCCACGCTCGCCGAACCGCTGGTGGACGCTCCAGATCGCATTGTGGGAAATTGCTGCGGCAAGGCGCGGCTCCTTCGCGCCGGCGCGAGCGGCATAGTAGCCACCGAGGCTGGAACCGCTGACCGCGATGCGCGACGGGTCGATGTCGCTGCGCCCTTCGAGCCAGTCGATGCACTTGCCGACCGGCACTTCATAGTCGTGCCGGGTGCGCAGGCCGTGACGGCGCAGCGCACCGCCCTGGCCCGGACCATCGACCAGCAGCACCGAGATGCCGCGCTGCAGCGCGCCGTGCCCGGTCATGAACCACAGCTCGTCCTTGAACGAGTCGATGCCCCCGAACGAGACCAGCACCGGCTGCTTCGCGGCGCCGTGCGGCGAACGGATGAAGTAGGCCGGCAGCGGCTTGCCCGGCTCGTACGGGATGTCGACGACTTCGCCGGGCGGGTCGAGGTGGCGCAGGAACTGGTGCGAGCAGCGTTCGCCCTCGGTGAAGGTCTGCAACCGGCGCGGGTCTTCCCCCGCCAGCCAGAACTCGGCCTGTCGATAGTAGTTCGCCGCGCGCAGCCAGCAGTTCATCGCGGTGCGCACATGCCCGTTCGCGGCCGCCTCGTCGCCACGCACATGGTTGCGTTTCGCGGTGATCGTCCACTCGGCGAACCAGCTCTCGGGGTCGAGCGGCTTGATCCGGCTCGCGGTCTGGAAGCATTCGCTGACCGCGCCGCCGCCTTCCTGGGTCTCGCCGAGT
>CAMDXD010000082.1 GCA_945877995.1 Bordetella parapertussis | reverse complement strand
GGCGATCACCTTGCCGCCCGTCAGGATGGCGATGTCTTCCAGCATGGCCTTGCGGCGGTCACCAAAGCCCGGGGCCTTGACGGCGACGACCTTCAGGATGCCGCGGATGGTGTTCACCACCAGCGTGGCCAGCGCTTCGCCGTCGACTTCCTCGGCGATGATCAGCAGCGGACGGCCAGCCTTGGCGACCTGCTCAAGCATCGGCAGGAGGTCACGGATGTTCGAGATCTTCTTGTCGTGCAGGAGGATGAAGGGGTTCTCGAGCACCGACTGCTGCTTCTCGGCGGTGTTGATGAAGTAGGGCGAGAGGTAGCCACGGTCGAACTGCATGCCTTCGACGATGTCGAGTTCGTTCTCGAGCGACTTGCCGTCTTCGACGGTGATCACGCCTTCCTTGCCGACCTTGTCCATCGCCTTGGCGATGATGTCGCCGATGTCGCTGTCGGAGTTCGCCGAGATCGAGCCGACCTGTGCGATTTCCTTGTTGGTCGTGCAGGGCTTGCTGATCTTCTTCAGTTCGGCGACGACCGACTCGACGGCCTTGTCGATGCCGCGCTTCAGGTCCATCGGGTTCATGCCGGCGGCAACGTACTTCATGCCTTCCTGCACGATCGACTGGGCCAGCACGGTCGCAGTGGTGGTGCCGTCACCGGCGATGTCGGAGGTTTTCGAAGCAACTTCCTTCAGCATCTGCGCGCCCATGTTCTCGAACTTGTCCTTCAGTTCGATTTCCTTGGCGACCGAGACACCGTCCTTCGTCACGGTCGGGGCGCCGAAGCTGCGCTCGAGCACGACGTTACGGCCTTTCGGGCCGAGGGTGACCTTGACCGCATCGGCCAGCACGTTCACGCCGACGACGATCTTGGACCGTGCGCTGTCGTGGAATTTGACGTCTTTAGCTGCCATGTCTGAATCTCCTGAATTCTGGGGTTGTTGCTTGCTGCGGAACGAAGAGACCGGGCGGGGTTACAGATCCACGACGCCCATGATGTCTTCCTCGCGCATCACGAGGAGTTCTTCGCCCTTGACCTTGACGGTCTGGCCAGAGTACTTGCCGAACAGGACACGGTCGCCGACTTTCACGTCGAGCGGGCGGGTCTTGCCGTCTTCGAGGATCTTGCCGTTACCGATGGCGATGACTTCGCCCTGATCGGGCTTTTCTGCAGCGGTATCGGGGATGACGATGCCGGAGGCGGTCTTGCGCTCTTCTTCGAGGCGGCGGACCACGACGCGGTCGTGCAGCGGACGGATTTTCATGAATGGAACTCCTGCTTGGATGACTACTGTTGAAGACAACCGAGTGCCGGGGGCGTGCGACCGATACGCTGTCTGCCGCTCGACTTGCTAGCACTCGCCGAAATAGAGTGCCAATAGTAGACGCGCTGGACGGGAAATTGCAAGTGCCTGCACATGTTCAGCCGGGCGTGTGGCCTCGAGGACAGGCCAATCCTTTGCCACGTCACACCCACGCAACCGGAAAGGGGTTTGTGCCGAAAGTCAGTACTCGCTCACATCCATCGCTCCCCACCCGACTCTTCCTCGGTCACCGGCCTGGCGGATCAACGTGTCCCGGCCGGCGCCGATAAAGCAGTCCGGCTCACTGTGGCCAATTCGACTCGGCCCTGCCGGGTACGGGCTGCTCGCGCAAGCGCTGTGCACGGATGTAAGGCTTACGACGTTAAACTATTGAAACGTCCTTATTCTCCACTTCGACGCGCCTCGGTGCCGCCTGCCGCCGCCGTCCCTGCACACCCCAAAAGCATGCGCCTCCCCGCTCCAGTACCAGTCGTCCAGCCCCTTCCCGTCTCGTTCGGACGTCGCCGCGCGCTCGCATCCGGGCTGCTCTCGCTGGCCGCAGGAGGCCTGCCGGTGCTCGCGGGCGCACAGGGACGCACGCCGCCCCAGCAACCCCAGGCGCCAACGCAGACGCAGCCACAGCCGACCGCCATTCCGACCAGCCTGTCGCCGGTCCCCCAGGCGGACTGGCGGCTGACCGCCGCGGCGCAACTGATGGCCGGCATCGTCCCGGCAGCCGGCGACCCGGTGATCGACCGTTTCGTTTCGCTCGACGCGTTCAAGGCACACCAGGAATGGATGCGCGAGCAGTGGGCGCCGGTGCGTGCCCGGCTGTTGGCCATGGAAGGCTGGCGCGAACAGAACATCCGCATCCCGGATGCGCGCAACCGGACGATGCTCTATCCGTTCAGCGGTCCCGACTTCCTCAACGCCTACGCGCTTTTCCCGAACCATGCGCGCTACGTGTTCTTCAGCCTGGAGCGTCCGAGCGAACTGCCAGACCTCGCCACCAGGTCGCCGCAGGAGTTCGCCGAACTCCTGGCGAGCGTGCGCGAAGCGCTGCGCGACATCTTCGAACGCAATTACTTCATCACCTCCTACATGAGCCGCCAGCTGACCGCACCGCGACTGCGCGGTACGGTACCGGTGATCGCGGTGATGATGGCGCTGTACAACCGGCAGATCGTGTCGGCCGAGCCGTTGGACTTGTTCCCCGAACTCACCACCGCCTACGCGGATCCCGCCAGCAAGCGTCCGCGCATGCCGCTGCGCGGGATGCGCATCGTGTTCATGGACCCGGCGACGCGTACCACGCAGTCACTGCAGTACTTCTCGCTGGACGCGACCGACCGCGCGCTCGTGTTCTATCCGGAATTCACGGCGTGGTTGTCCCGCCAGGGCCCGGCCACTGCGCTGGTGAAATCCGCGTCCTACCTGCTGCACGACAAGCAGTTCCTGCAAGTGCGTGAGGCATTGCTGTCGACCGCCGATACCCTGGTGCAGGACGACACCGGCGTGCCGTACCGCGTGCTGCGCCAGGCAGGTTGGGACGTACAGCTGTTTGGCGAGTACCGCAAACCGATTCCGCCGATGGGCTACGGCTACCAGCGCGACCTGCAGGAATCGTTCATCAAGAACGGCAACCCGGCACGGCTGCCCTTCCCGTTCGGCTACCACTGGCGTGAAGGCGGGGCAGGCTCTGGCATGCTGATCGCCAC
The DNA here is from genome assembly GCA_945877995.1 of Bordetella parapertussis. Taxonomy (GTDB): domain Bacteria; phylum Pseudomonadota; class Gammaproteobacteria; order Burkholderiales; family CAIKXV01; genus CAIKXV01. Next base: position 9,168 of record CAMDXD010000082.1, on the reverse strand, counting down.
CCGTCCGCTGACCAGCGCGGGCGCGCAGGCCACCATCGTCCGCTGATCGTCTGACGCCCATCCACGCCCACATGGCGACCGGCGCCGACTTCACCTTGCCGCCCGGTACCGTCCGGAGCACGTTCGAGGCACCGGATGGCGTCCGGCTGTCGTTCCTGCAGTCGGGCATGCGCTCCGCTCGACCATCGTTCCTGCTGCTGCCGGGCTGGAGCATGCCGGCCTGGATCTGGGCTGCACAGTTCGGTCCGCTCGCGGCGGATCGTGCAGTCTTCGCGCTGGATCCGCGCGGACAGGGCGAATCGGATCGGCCCGTCGCGGGGTACGACATCTGCACCCGCGCGCGTGACCTGCATGCGTTCGCCGATTCGATCGCCCCGGTGGTCGTGGTCGGCTGGTCGCTCGCGGCACTGGAGGTGCTGGAGGCGATCCACCAGTTCGGCAACAGGCCGTTCGCCGGCGTCGTGCTGGTCGACAGTTCGGTCGGTGAAGAACCGGCACCGCCCCCCGGCTCGCCGTTCATCGATGCGCTCCAGGCCGATCGCGAATCCGCCCTGGACGGTTTCGTGCGCGCAGTCTTCGCGAGCGGCCGACCGGAGGCGGAAGTGCGTGCGCTGGTGGACGGCGCGCTGCGCATGCCGCTGGCGGCGAGCATCGCGCTGTTCCCCCGCGACATCCCGCGCGAGCACTGGCGCGAGGTCGTGCGGTCGATCGAACTGCCCCTGCTCTACGCGGTGTCTGCGCAGTTCCAGGAACAGGCGTGGAACCTGCGCCTGCATCGGCCGCGCACGCAGGTCGAAGTATTCCACCGCTCGGGCCATGCACTGTTCGCCGATGAGCCTGACCGGTTCAACCGGCTGCTGATCCATTTCGCACGCAAGATCGGCAGCCAGGGCGCATGAGTGCCAACGACACGCTGCTTGCACGCAGCCTCGCGCATGTGTGGAACCCGTGCACGCAGATGAAGCAGCACGACACCTGGCCGATGGTGCCGATCGCGCGCGGTGAAGGCGCATGGCTGTACGACCTCGAAGGCCGCCGCTACCTCGATGCCATCAGCTCGTGGTGGGTGAACCTGTTCGGCCATTGCAATCCGCGCATCGGCGGTCCGCTGACGGAGCAACTGCGCACGCTCGACCATGTGATGCTCGCCGGCTTCACGCATCCGCCGGTGGTCGAACTGTCGGAGCGGCTCAGCGCGCTGGCACCGCGCGCGTCCGACAGCAGGTTGTCCGCGAGCAGCGGCCCCCTCGGCCATGCCAGCTACGCCAGTGACGGTGCCTCGGCGACCGAGATCGCGCTGAAGATGGCCTTCCACTACTGGCGCAACCTCGGCCAGCCATCGAAGCAGCGCTTCATCGCGCTGGCCGGCAGCTACCACGGCGAGACGCTCGGCGCCCTCTCGGTGACCGACCTCGCGCTGTTCCGCGATGCGTATGCGCCACTCCTGAAGCTGCCGCTGATCGTGCCCGCACCCGGCCCCGCGACCGCCCTGCCCTGCTGCGCCGACTGCACCACCGGCGCGCTGGCGGCACTGGAGGCCGAACTCGAACGATCGGCGGGATCGGTCGCGGCGATGATCGTCGAGCCGCTGGTGCAGGGTGCCTCCGGCATGCGCATGTACCACCCGGACTACCTCGCCGGCGCGCGCGCCCTGTGCACGAAGCATGGCGTCCTGCTGATCGCCGACGAGATCATGACCGGCATGGGCCGCACCGGCACGATGTTCGCCTGCGAGCAGGCAGGCATCCAGCCAGACTTTCTCTGCCTGTCCAAGGGCATCACCGGCGGCTACCTGCCGCTGTCGGTCGTGCTGACCACTGACGAGGTCTACGACGCGTTCTACGACGACAGCAGCGCGCGTGCGTTCCTGCATTCGCATTCGTACACCGGCAATCCGCTCGCCTGCAGGGCTGCGCTCGCCACGCTGGACATCTTCGCGCAGGACGGCACGATCAAGGCGAACCGTGCGCGCTCCGCGCAGATCACCACGCGCGCGCAACCGCTGGCGGCCCATCCGCGGGTACGCAACTTCCGCAACCTCGGCATGATATGGGCCCTCGAGGTCGACACCGAAGACGCAGCGTTCGGCCGCCGGCTGTTCACCGCTGCCCTCGAGCGCGAACTGCTGCTGCGCCCGATCGGCACCACCGTCTACTTCATGCCGCCCTACATCCTCGACGATGCGCAGGTCGCGCATCTGGTCGACGGCACCCTTGATGCACTGCATGCGGTGCTGAAAGACTGATCCGGCCATGCTCGCGACTGAACCGACACTCACCTTCCTCGGAGGCATTGGCGAACTCACTGGCTGCTGCCGAGTCTCGCCGCCCGCTGTACCGGATGGCCGATGCCGAGCGGGTGATCGCACTGTTCTCCGGCACCCGCTATGAAGCGCCGTTCGAGCCGCATCCGGGCGTGCGGGTCGTGTTCCGCGATGCCGGCCACATCCTCGGATCGGCCAGTGTCGGGGTAATGCTTATCCTGTCCGGCGGCACGCATCGCATCGCGTTCTCGGGCGACCTCGGCCAGCCTGGCCATCCGATCGTGCGCGATGCGGTGCTGGTGCCCCAGGCAGACACGCTGCTGGTCGAATCGACCTACGGCAACCGCATGCACCGCCCGATGGATGAGACGCTCGACGAACTGGTCGAGACACTGACCAGCGCAGGTGGTCGGCGACCGCCTCGGCTGGCCCGCCGCGGTGGCGGAAACCGGGCAGGCGATCGTGCTGGCGTTGAAGCCGCCGGTGCCATGACCGCGGCCTTCGCCCACGGCCGACGTGGTACGCGGACGCTGTTGCGCGCCGTCCGCGCGGCCTGCATCGCCATCCTGCTGCCGCTCGCGCTGCCCGCGGCGGCACAGCCCGGCAACGGCACCGGCAACGGCGCGCAGGCGCGCAGTCGCGCGCCGGCGGTGGTCGCGAACGCACTGGTCCGCGCGGGCATCCCGGAGTCGGCGGTCGGCCTGCTGGTGCAGGACCTCGACGGCGGCGAACCCGTGGTCGCGCTCAATGCCGACAGCGCGATGAACCCCGCCTCGACGATGAAGCTGCTGACCACCTTCGCGGCGCTGGAACTGCTCGGCCCCTCGTTCACCTGGCGCACCGAGATGGTGACCCAGGCGCCGCAGCGCGGCGACGTGCTCGACGGCGACCTGGTAATCCGCGGCAGTGGCGACCCCCGGCTGACCCAGGAGGCGTTCTGGCTGATGCTGCGCACCCTGCGTGCCCGCGGCATCCGCGAGATCCGCGGCGACCTGGTGCTCGACCGCAGCGCGTTCGCGATAGAGCCGCGCGATGCGTCGGTATTCGACAACGAGCCTTCGCGGCCCTACAACACGCCGCCCGACGCACTGCTGGTCAACTTCCGCGCGGTGATGGTGCGCCTGCTGCCCGACCCGCAGCGCGGCACGGTGTCGGTAAGCCTGGATCCGCCGCTACCGCAGGTCGCGCTGGCCGTGGCGGTGAAGCCGGACGCATCGCCCGACTGCGGCAATCCGTTCGCGAAACTCGCGGTCGACGTGCAGGGCACGGCTGCCGCCGCGAAGGTGACCGTCACCGGGAGCTATCCGCTCGCCTGCGGCGAGCGTGCCTGGCCGATCAGCGTGCTGTCGCACCGGGAGTATGTGGCCGGCCTGTTCCAGCAACTGTGGCGCGATCTGGGCGGCACGCTGACCGGGCAGGTGCGCGAAGGCAGCGCCGGGGAGCGGCCGCGCGTGCTGGCGGCGAACGTGTCGCCGGCGCTGTCCGAGATCGTGCGCGACATCAACAAGTGGAGCAACAACGTGATGGCCCAGCAGCTCTACCTCGCGCTCGGCGCGCAAGGGCAGGGGCAGGGGCCGGGCGTTCCCGCCACATGGAGCCGCTCGTCGCAGGCCGTAGCCGACTGGGCACGCAACCGACGGCTGTCGCTGCCCTCGCTGGTGGTGGAGAACGGGTCCGGCCTGTCGCGCATCGAGCGCATCACGCCGAAGGGGCTGTCCGACCTGCTGGTCGCCGCGTTCCGCTCGCCGGTGATGCCGGAGCTGATGGCCTCGCTGCCGCTGGTCGCCAGCGACGGCACGATGCGTCGGCGGTTGGCCAACTCGGGCATCGCCGGGCAGGCGCACATCAAGACCGGGTCATTGAACGACGTGCGCGCGATCGCCGGCTACGTGCTCGATGCGCGCGGACGGCGCAGCGTGGTGGTGATGATCGTCAACCATCCGAAGGCGATGGCTGCGCAGCCGGCGTTCGACGCGCTGCTGGGCTGGGCGCACCAGCGGCCTTGATCCGCCGCGGCGCGCCAAGCTCGGCGCGCGAGCGCATGCCGTTACCGGGGGACGTCGTCAGCCGACCCGCTCGTGCAGCAGCGTGTTCTTCTTCAGCAGCGCCTCGTCGATATGCACGCCCAGGCCGGGCCCCCTCGGCACGTCGACATGGCCGTCGCGCACCCGGAACTCGCTCTCCGGGCACAGCGGATCCTTCACATGCGCGTTCAGGCCGAACACGAACTCGGCGGCACCCATCATGCGCGCGGCCGGCGTGCTGGCATAGAAGTGCGCACCGGCAGCCGCCTCGAGCTGCGACTGCACCGCCAGCCCACCACAGTTGAGCTGCACGTTCGCCGCCTCGGCCACCGCAGCGATCTTCTTGCCGGCCGTGAGGCCGCCGACCTTGTACAGCTTGATGCACAGCGCATCGACCGCACGCGCCTCGGCCAGCGCCCACGCGTCCTGCAGCGTGAACACACCCTCGTCGGCCATCACCGGCACGCCGCCGGCCGCCTGGCGGATCTGCGCCAACCCGCGCAGGTCCCGGCGCTCGATCGGCTGCTCGATGTAGCCCAGGCCCATCGGCTTGAGCTCCGCGATCGCCAGCAGGCTGTCGGCGAGCGTCCAGCCGGTATTCGGATCGATGCCGATCATCACCCCGTCTCCGACAGCCGCCCGCACCGCCTCGAACACCTTCACGTCATGGCGCCAGCCGCGGCGGTCAGCCATCTTCAGGCACAGCACGCGGATGCCGAACTCGTTCACTGCGCGCAACGCTTCGTCGATCACGGTCTGCACGTCTTCGGCCATGCTGACCGACCACTCGAGTGGGATGCGCGGCTGGCAGCAGCCGCCGATCAGATCGTGCACCGGCCGGCCGAGCGCCTTGCCCTGCGCATCGCGCAGCGCGATGTCGAGCACCGCACGCGCGGCCGGGTTGCCGGCCAGCCGGTTGTCGAACATCTCGTTGATCGACTCGCTGTCGAACAGCGACCGCCCGATCATGGCCGGCCCGTAGAACTCGCGGATCGCAGCGACCATGCTCTGCGTGGTGTCGGCGACGAAGTGGCCGGGGCTGATCGGGCGGATCTGCCCGTAGCCGACCACGCCGTCGGCATGCAACTTCACCAGCACCGGCTTGCTGGTGATGCTGTCGTCCGGGCCGGTGTCGTAGGTGCCGCTGGCGAAGATGCGCTTGAGGCGCGTCGACAGCGCGGTGACGTGGATCTCGATGCGTTCGATCATTGGCCAACCTTTTCAATCAGTGCGCAGGCGGAGGTCGCTGACCATCCGGCTCCATCGGGCGTTTTCTTCCTTCAGCAGCGCGGCAAACTGCTCCGCCGACCCACCCACCGGTTCGATACCCAGTGTCGCCATCTGTTCACGCACCGCCAGTACCGCCAGGGCCTGGTTGGTGTCGCGGTTGATGCGCGAGACCACGTCGGCTGGCGTACCCGCCGGGGCCAGCAGCCCGAACCAGGTGACGACATCGAAGCCCGTCAGACCGCCTTCGGCGACCGTCGGAAACTCCGGCAGGATGGCCGACCGCTTGCCCGCGGTGACCGCCAGCCCGCGCAGCTTGCCGCCGCGTATGTGCTGGATCATGTTGGTGATGTTGAGGAACATGATGGGTACCCGCCCGCCGATCACGTCTACCACGGCCGCAGCATCGCCCTTGTAGAACACCGGTGTCATCTGCACCTTCGCCATCCGGGCGAAGAGTTCTCCGGCCATGTGAGGCGACGAGCCCACGCCGCCAGTCGCGAAGGAAAGTTCCCCAGGCCTGGTCCGGGCGAGTGCCACCAGGTCCTTGATCGATTTCACCGGCATCGACGGCGTCACCACGACCAGCAGCGTGTTCTGCGCGGCGATCACGACTGGCGTGAAATCCCTGATCGGGTCGTAGGGTAGCTTCGGCATCATGTAGGGCACCACGGCATGCGTGGTCTGGGTCGCCATGATCATGGTGTAGCCGTCCGCAGGTGCCCGGGCGACGAACTCGGCGGCGATCGTGCCACTGGCACCGGCGCGGTTTTCGACGACTACCGCGCGTCCGAACCGCTCGCCGAGTTGCTGCGCAACCGTGCGGCCTATGGTGTCGGTCGCACCGCCCGGAACGAAGCCCACCACGATTCGTACCGGCTTCGAAGGCCAGGCAGCTGGCTGGGCCAGGGCGCTGCCGGCCGTACAGGCCACTGCCACAGCGAACAGCGCAGGAAGGGTTGCAGCCGAGCTATACGACCTGCGGGAAAGGCGCACGTCCATTTCGATCACTCCCAGGGTAGTCATGCGTGTGGATGCTGCGCCCTCAGCCGACAGCCGCCAGCAGGAGGTCCGCGCCCTTCTCGCCGATGGCGATCGCGGGGATGTTGGTGTTCGACGACGGAATGGTCGGGCAGATGCCGGAGTCGACCACACGCAGGCGATCGACACCATGTACGCGCAACTGGGGATCCACCACTGCCATGTCGTCGACGCCCATCTTCGTCGTACCGACCATATGCCAGCTCGTCTGGATCGTGCCGCGCATGTACTCGAGCAGGCCCTGGTCGTCGTCGATCTCCGGCCCCGGTCGCGTCTCGCGCACGATCATCGATCCGAGCGCCGGCATCTGCGCGACCTTGCGGGCGATACGCATCCCAGCGAGGAACATCATCGCATCGCTCTCATTCGAGAGGTACTTTGGATCCATGCTCGCCTGCTTCAAGGGATCGGCCGACTGCATGTGCACTGTTCCGGTCGAACGCGGCTGCAGCACGGTGACGCCGAAGGTGAAGCCCGGGAACGGGTCGAGTCCGTAGCGGGCGGTCCGCGCATAGCGGTCCTTCCCCGACAGCGGCAGCAGCCGCAGCACCATGTCCGGTCGCTTGGCGTCCGGCATGACCCGGTAGTTCATCTGTGCGCTGGCGGAGCAGATCGTGAGCAGTCCCTCCCGCTTCAGGATGAAGCGCAGCCCTTCTCGCAGCTTCCTGATCGGATTGCGCAGCACGTCGTTGATCGTGATCGGCTGGCTGCATTCGAAGGTCATGCGCGAATTGGGATGGTCCCGCAGATTCTCGCCCACGCCCGGCAGGGCATGCACCAGCGGGACGCCGAATCGCTGCAGCACGTCCGGATTGCCGATGCCCGACAGTTCGAGCAGGTGCGGTGAAGCGAGCGGACCCGCCGAAAGCACGACCTCGCGCCGCGCCTTCACAGTCCGCGTCACATCGCCCTGCCGGAATTCGATGCCCGTGGCCACCTTCCCGCTCATCAGCACGCGTGTCGCCACGGCGTTGGTCAGGACGGTCAGGTTCGGCCGGCGGATCGCGGGGCGCAGGTAGCCGGCCGCCGAACTGTTGCGCAGTCCCTTGCGGGTCGAGTACTGCAGGTAGAACGCGCCCTCGTAGCTGCCGTCGTTGTAGTCGGGCAGGTACGGATAACCGGCTTCAGTGCAGGCACCGACGAACGCGTCGGCGAGCGCATCGAAGCGGTCGAGCCGGGTGCAATGGATCGGACCGCCGCGACCACGCACGGCCGGGTCGCCCTCCGGAAAATCCTCTAGACGCTTGAAGATCGGCAGCAGGTCGTCGTATCCCCAGCCGACGCAACCTTTCTGATCGCGCCAGGAATCGTACTCGGCCGGATCGCCCCGCACGAAGAGATTGCCGTTGATCGAACTCGATCCGCCGATCACGCGCCCGCGCGACCATTTCTGCGGCTTGCCGTTCAGGTGCACCTGCGGCTCGGTCTCGTAGGGCCACGTCCAGCGCGTGCTGTTGAGCACGTTGGCCACCATCAGCGGCACCTGGATATTGATGTTGTTGTCCCGGCCGCCGGCTTCGACGAGCAGCACCTGGTGGCGCCCGTCGGCGCTGAGGCGGTTTGCAACCGCACAACCGGACGACCCCGACCCGACGATCACATAGTCGAATTCGGCATCCTGCGGGATACTGGATACGTACATGGCCTGCTCCGTCTACTCGGGTTTGATGCCGGCCGCCTTCACCACGCGCTCCCAGCGCGGGATCTCCTCGCGGATGAAGCGGCTGAACTCATCGGGTGTGTTGCCGACCGGCTCGAAGCCCTGCCGGACCATGCTGTCGCGCACCGCGGGTACCTGCATGGACGCGACGATCTCCTTCGACAGCACGTCGACCACCGGCTTGGGCACGCCCGAGGGCAGCAGCAACCCGTACCAGGAGGCCGCGTAGTAGCCGGGCAGGCCGGCCTCGGCCAGCGTCGGCACATTGGGCAGCGCCGGGTTGCGGCTCGAGATCGACACGCCGATCGCGCGCATCTTTCCGGCGTTGATCATCGGCAGCGCAGTCGGTATCGACGTGAACAGCGTCGCGACCTCGCCCGATACCAGCCCGACCACGGACGGTGCGCCACCCTTGTACGGGATGTGCACCATGCGCACGGCAGCCTGGGACAGCAGCAGTTCCATCGCCAGGTGGGTGATGTTGCCGATGCCGCCGGAGCCGAACGACAGTTCGCCAGGCTTGGACTTCGCCAGTGCGATCAGCCCCTTCAGGTCCTTCACCGGCAGGCTGGGATGCACCACCAGGACCGAGGGCCCGAGCGCGACCAGGCTCAGCGGGATGAAGTCCTTGCGGATGTCGAACGGCGGCTTCGCAGACAGGCTCGGGATGGCGATGGTCGAATTGGCCATCAGCATCGTGTGGCCGTCGGCCGGCGCGCGCGCGACGATGTCCCCGGCGAGGTTCCCGGCCGCGCCGGGACGGTTGTCGACGATGAAGTTGCTGCCGAAGCTCTCGGTGAGCTTCTGGGCGATCGCGCGCGCCGCGATGTCGGTGCCGCCGCCGGCACCGAAGCCGACGACGATGCGCACCGGCTTCGACGGAAAGGTCTGCGCGAGGGCAGGCGAAGCCACGAGGGATAACGCGGCCAAGGCCGTTGCGATGGCGCGCATCA
>CAMDXD010000081.1 GCA_945877995.1 Bordetella parapertussis | reverse complement strand
ACGAGCAGCGCCAGCACAAGGGTCGCGGCCAGCGCCATCACGAGGCCGCGCAGCAGCAGCGAGCGGTTGTTTCCTTCGCGGGTCTCGGCGAAGACCTGCCGGAGCGCTTCGACCGTGCGCGCGCTCGCGCCCTCCAGCGTTTCCCCGCTCAGTCGGTCGGCGTCCTCTGGCAACAGGATCATCGCGAACGCGCCATCGATCTTTATCACCGTCCCCTGCGGTTCGGCATGGGTCGTGACCTCTCCCGACCCGCCGCGCGCGAGCAACTCGGAAACGACCTGCCGGGCGCGTCGGGCACGGTCCTCCGGCGGCGCGCCGAGGAAGGGCGCGCGGTAGACCGCGATGGTGCGGTTGAACACGACCACAGGCGCCTCGCGAACGGCAACCGTACGCGCTGCCGGCTCGGCGGCGAACACCGGCGGCACCGCGGGGAGCAGGCTGATCAGCAACAGCAATGCGTAGGTCAGTGCGGCCATGTCGGTATCCGGAACGCAAACGACGCCAGGATGCTTGGCGTCCCCAGGGGGATTCGAACCCCCGTTACCGCCGTGAAAGGGCGATGTCCTAGGCCTCTAGACGATGGGGACGAGGCGTGGTGCGGACTTTACGGACTGAAGCGACTTCTGCTGAGACAACTTGTATTGCCAGTGAATTTACGGATGAATCTGAAGATTATTGGTGGAGGTAAGCGGGATCGAACCGCTGACCTCTTGCATGCCATGCAAGCGCTCTCCCAGCTGAGCTATACCCCCACACGAGAGGCGCGAATTATACGCAGGCCTTCGCTCGCGTGTAAACACGAAAGCCGTTGAATGTTAGATTGTGCGGCTTCCCCGCCCTTCCCCACGGACGCTCTCCCATGCCGACAGCCCACGCCAGCGCCCTGCCCCCGTTTGCAGCCCGTTTCGCCGATGCCACCCGCGCCGCGATGCCGGTCGCACACGGGCTGTTCGAAACCATCGGCGCCGCGACCGGCGACGGCGTCGGAATGGCGCGCGAGCCCTACAGCGCGAACGAGCAGACGGCCTCGGACCTGCTCGAGGCGAAGGCCCGCGAGCTGTGCCTCGAGATATCGAAGGATCCGTTCGGCAACCTCTACATGACCCTGCCCGGCGCCGACCGCAGTGCACCGGGCTGGATCACCGGTTCGCACATCGACTCGGTGCCCAGCGGCGGTAACTTTGATGGCCTCGCCGGCGTGGTCGCTGGCCTCACCGCGGTGGCGGCTCTGCGCGAGGCCGGCATCGTACCGGCCACCGACATCACGGTGATGGGCGTGCGCGCCGAGGAGGCGAGCGCGTGGTACGCGGGCGCGCACGGGGGCCATATCGGCAGCCGCTCGGCGCTGGGCATCCTGCCACCGGGCGAACTCGACTCGGCGATCAACACCCGCAGCGGTCGCCCCCTGCGCGCGCACATGGCCGAGGCCGGCTTCGCACCCGATCGCGTCGAGCTTGGCCGCTGCACGCTCGACCTCTCCCGCTACCGCGGCTGGCTGGAGCTGCACATCGAGCAGGGGCCGGTGCTCGAGCGGCTAGGTCTTCCTGTTGGCGTGGTGACGGCGATCCGCGGTTCGGCCCGCGCGCGCAGCTGCCGCTGCACCGGCGCCTACACCCACTCGGGGGCGGTGCCCCATGAATACCGGAGCGATGCGGTGCTGGCCACCGTCGAGCTCGTGCACCTGATCGAGCAGGAGGCGACGCGCGTGCGCGCCTCGGGCGGCGACCTGACCTATACGGTGGGCAAGCTGTTCACGGATGCCGACCTGCATTCGATCACCAAGGTGCCAGGACAGGTCGATTTCTGCCTCGAGTACCGCAGCCAGGCGCGTGCGGTACTCGACCACATGGCCAACTTCGCGCGCAGCCAGGCCGCCCGCATCGCGGTCGAGCGCCGGGTCGCCTTCGAACTGGGCAGTTTCTCGCCGCAGGACCCGGCCACGATGGACCGGGACTTCTGCGCCGCGCTCAACCAGGGCGCAACCGAGCTGGGCATCTCGGTGATGGACGTCCCGAGCGGGGCCGGCCACGACGCGCAGGACTTCGTGCACGCCGGCCTGCCGGCGGCGATGATCTTCGTGCGCAACGCCAATGGCAGCCACAACGCGAAAGAGGCGATGGACTACGCCGACTTCGAGCTGGGCACCCGCCTGCTCGCCTGGATGATGGCGCAGTAGGGCCGCGTCACCCCAGGTAGCGCTCCAGCCGCCCCAGCACCCGCTCCCGGGGCGACAGCGCGATTACCGCGTCAAGCGACGGCGTCTGCCCGGTGCCGGCGATGATCGCGCGCAACGGCATCATCAGCTGCGGCAGCTTGAGGGAATGCTTCGCCGCGCTGCGCTTGACCAGCGCGCCGATCTCCTCGCGCGTCCAGGCGAGCGTCGCCAGCTCGTTCGCCAGCTCGCGCAGTGGCTGGAGCACCGCGTCGGTGACATGCTGGGCCAGCAGCTCCGGCGTGGGCTCGGCCGGCGCGTAGAGCAGCCGCGCGCCATCGGCCAGTTCGACCAGCGTGCGCGCGCGGTCCTTGAACAGCTTCACCGCCTCCAGCGGCAACGGCCCGTCGACCAGCGACACCCCGGCAGCTTCCAGCCGCTGCGCGACCTCACGGCCAAGGCGCGCATCGTCGGCCCCCTTGATGTACTCGTGGTTCATCCAGCCGAGCTTCTCCGGGTTGAACTGCGCCGGCGAGCGGCTGATATGGCGCAGGTCGAACCACTCGACCAGTTGGGTGGCGCTGAACACCTCGTCGTCGCCATGCGACCAGCCCAGCCGCGCGAGGTAGTTGACCAGCGCCTCGGGCAGGTAGCCCTCTTCGTGGTACTGCATCACGCTGACCGCACCATGACGCTTGGACAACCGCTCGCCATCGGCGCCGAGGATCATCGGCACATGCGCGAACAGCGGCAGGCTCGCGCCCAGCGCGCGATAGACGTTGATCTGGCGCGGCGTGTTGTTCACGTGGTCGTCGCCGCGGATCACGTGCGTGATGTTCATGTCGAGGTCGTCGACCACAACCCCGAAGTTGTAGGTCGGTACGCCATCGGCGCGCAGGATCACGAAATCGTCGAGCTCGGCGTTGGCGAACGAGATCGGCCCCTTGACCAGGTCGTTGAAGATTACCTCGCCACCGATCGGGTTCTTCAAGCGCACCACTGGCGGCACGCCTGGCGGCGGCGTACGCGTCGAATCGCGCCAGCGGCCGTCGTAGCGTGGCTTCTCGCCGCGCGCGCGCTGCGCCTCGCGCATCTCGTCCAGTTCCTGCTTCGACGCGTAGCAATGGTACGCATGGCCTTCGCGGATCATCCGCTCGGCGATTTCCTGGTAGCGGCCCAGGCGCTGCATCTGGAACTCAGGGCCCTCGTCCCAGTCGATGCCGAGCCACGACAGCCCGTCCAGGATGGCCTGCACCGAGGCCTGGGTGGAGCGCTCGAGGTCGGTGTCCTCGATGCGCAGCACGAACTTGCCACCGTGCTTGCGGGCATAGGCCCAGGAGAACAGCGCAGTGCGCGCACCGCCGATATGCAGGTAGCCGGTAGGGCTGGGGGCGAAACGGGTACGGATGGTGGTCATGGTGTGCAGCCTGTGGCGGGTGCCGGTGCCGGGACAGCCCGGGTTCAGTCGACGCGGATCTTCGCGCCGTCGATGACCTTCTTCCAGCGTGCGGTCTCGCTGCGGATGCGCTCCAGGAACTGGGTCTGGGTCGAGCCGACCACCTGAGCGCCCTGGCTCAGGAAAAACTCGCGCACCCGAGGCTGCTTCAGCACCGCGATCGTATCGGCGTGGAGCCGGCCCTGGATGTCCTGCGGCACCGCGGCCGGCACCCACATGCCCAGCCATACCACCGCCTCGAAGGCGCCCAGCCCCAGTTCGGCCGCGGTCGGCACGTCGGGGATCACCGGCGAGCGGACCGAGTCGGCGACCGCCAGCGCCCGCAGCTTGCCGGCCTTGACCATTGGCAGCGCGGTCACCACCACGTCGAACATCATCGAGATGTGGCCGCCGAGCAGGTCGTTGGTAGCGAAAGCCGAGCCCTTGTAGGGCACGTGCTGCATCCGGATGCCGGTCACCGCCTGCAGCATCTCGCCGGCCAGGTGGTTGTTGGTGCCGTTGCCGTTGGAACCGAAGGTGAGCTCGCCCGGCCGCTTCTTCGCCAGCGCGACCAGTTCCTTCAGCGTCCTGACCGGCAGCGCGGCGTTGATCACCAGCACGTTGGGCGTATTCGCCAGTTCGGTGATCGCGGCGAAGTCTTTCAGCGGATCGTACCCGGTCCTGGCATAGAGGCTGGGCGCGATGGCATGGGTGCTTACCGAGCCGATGGTGAGCGTGTAGCCGTCCGGCGGCGCCTTGGCGCCGACCTCGCTGCCGATCGTGCCGCCCGCCCCTGGCCGGTTGTCGATCACCACCGGCTGGCCCCAGGTCTCGGAAAGCCGCTGCGCCACCTGCCGCGCCGCGAGGTCGGTGACGCCCGCGGTCGGGAACGGCACGACGATGCGCACCGGCTTGACCGGGTAGCGGTCCTGTGCGCGCGCTGTACCGGACGCAGCAACGATGACGACGCACAAGGCCGCGACTGCGGCGCTGACCATGGAGGGGGCGAAAAGGTGATGCGTTCGATCGGGCATCCGGGCTCCGCATGAGGCAATGCAGGGAAGGACCCGATTCTAGACGATGCGCAGGCGCGGCCTGAAGTCGTTTCCGATTCAGGCATGAGTCTCCGGCTGGCGCAACGATCGCTACTTGAACATCACCTCGTCCTTGAGCGAATAGAGGATCGCGAGAACCTCGCGCTGCTCCTGCTCGCCGATTCCGTGCTTGCGCAGCACCATGAGCACGTCATCGATCGCGGCGATCAGCTCGCGCTCCGTCACGTTCATTCCCTTGTGTGCGCCGGCCATGTCGCGCCCCGAATAGGTCTCCTTGCCGCCGGTTCCGGCACCGATGAAATCGTGGACGTGCTTTACGAGCATGGCGCGATCCTTGACCACCTCGAAGCGCGTCCTGATCACGGGATTCTGGTAGTGCGCATCGACGATGTCCTTGGCAATCTGGGCAACTTTTTCCGCGTCGCCGAGGCGCGCATACAGGCTGGTGGTCATGGCAACTCCTGGAGGAAGGTGAAGGCAGGAAGACGAGGCATGATCTTAAGGAAGTGCATGCGGCCCTGCATGAGGGCGAAATGAGATCAACTCCGGGAATGCGCCAGATCGCAAAATCGATATCCGAGCCCCCGGACTGTTCCCACCGCCCTCGCCTGCGCACCCAGCTTCTTGCGCAGTGACAGCACAACCACGTCGAGCACATTGCTGCCAGCCGCGTACTGCTTTTCGCCCCACACCTCGTTCATGAGCTGATCGCGCAGGAGCAAGGCGCCCTCCGCCTTCATCAAGCTACCCAGCACGCCGCACTCCAGTGGCGTCAACAGGGTCCGCCTTCCCTCGACCACCACTTCGCGGGCTACCACATCGAGTGTGATGCTGTCAGCTATCCGCAACTCCTTGCGCACCAGGCGACGCAACCAGGCATCGACCGAGCCTGGTCCGAAATCGAGAACGGCAGACGCCAGCGGCGGGGCAGGATCCGCGCTGATGACCTCGAAGCCAAGCTCGGTAGCCACAGATGCGTAAGGCGCCAGATCGGACACCGTGAGATAGACGCGCTGCAGGAAAGGGCGGAGCTCGACATACGCTCGCTTGATGTCGAGCCAGCAGGCCGCCTGCACGGTCGACGGCGCGTCACCGCCTTCCTCCGCCAGCCAGCGACGCAGAAAAAGCACCCGCCGGGATTCACACAAATGCCTGGGCAGGCGGTCCCACCAGGCGCTCGTGATCGGATCCGACGCGATTTGCGCGCGTGATACGCGGGCGGGGTCGAACATGCAGTAGAAGCCGACGACCTTGCGATGCGGTTCCCGCACGACCTGAAAGGCCGACGGCAACACGTTCCACCAGTGGGCGATGAGCGCGCGCCCGGCCATCCCGTCATGCTTTTCGACGATGTTCAGTATCGCGCATGCATCGCCCGGCATCGCCCGCTCCACCGCAAGGCTTTCCGCCCGGCTGGGGAAAAAGGCCTCACGCACGACCGGGTTGTCGATCAGGTAAATGACATCCGCAGTGTATCGCCAGAGATCGGCCGCTGCAATCGCCGAGGCCTGCGCCTCCAGCGCACGCCAGGCGCGGCGCCGATAGCCGGTGAATCGCGCCGGGTCCGAGGCACGCAACCGCCCCGCAATGGCCTCCTGCACCGTGGGATGCAGGACAAGGCCATCGTTACGCCGCTCGATCACGGATAGCGCCTGCAGCTGTTCGTAGAGATCGTCGGCTTCCGGGATATCGAGCATCGCCGCGAGCACGGTTCGGGTCGTGCGCCGCACTGCAGACATTGCTTCGAGCGCACACCGGGCCGCACGGTCCAGGTCGGCGATGAAAACATCCGACAACTGCATGATGACCTGGTGGCGTATCAGGTCGCCTGGAACATCGTTCAGAAACCTGCGCCGGGATGAGATGGCCAGTTGCAGCGCCATCGGGTGACCGCGCGTAACGCCATAGGCACGCCTCGCCGCCGCCTGCGACATCCCTCCCGCCTGCAATACCCGAAGCGAAGGTTCCCGGCCGAGTTCGTCGAGCTTCATGCTGACAAAGGTAGCCCCCGAGTTCATCCATGCTGGATTTGGCAGCCGCCGCGTGGCCAGCAGCAGCAGCAGGTCCGGCTGACGCGGTACCAACTGCTCCCTGATCCACGAGTCGAGCAGTTGCAGATGCTCGTAATTGTCCAGCGCGACAATCCCACGTACGCGCTTTCGCGACCTGTCGGCGACGCCGGCATCGCGCAAGGCGCCAAGCAATCCGTGCTCGGTGGGCTCGATCGCCCGGCAGTCAACCACCACGGCGACGCGCCCCTGCTCACCCAACCGGCTGACCAGCGCCTGCAGCAACGTCGACTTGCCAATGCCCGGGATGCCATGCAGATGGACGACAGTCCGCCCCCCGGATTCGAAGGTGCTGAGCAGGGTCGCCAACTCGTTTTCACGTCCCGCCACGTGCTTAAGTTGCGCGGACGTGCTTGCGGGAGGCGTTTCTTCAGGCCGCCGGGCAGATTCTCGGGATGGCTTCGGCATGCTTGGGCTCTGACCGCATTGAGCTGAAGGCCTCCGCAGTGACGCACACGGATGTTGGCACCGGCCAAAACCGAGCACCCCTCCTGTGCCGACTGCAAAGTGACTACCGGAAAGAAGCGGCCGCGTGAGCAGCGGTCGAGGAGGAGTTTATCGGTTTCCGTGCTGGAGGATGGGCCAATCACAACGCACTGGAGAAGCCGCCCGATTGACCGCCGAGGGAACGGCATGATTAAATCCGTGTCCCGAACGATTCGGGCGGTTAGCTCAGCGGTAGAGCACTGCCTTCACACGGCAGGGGCCACTGGTTCGATCCCAGTACCGCCCACCAATAAAAACAACGAGTTACGCGACATGCGCGATTGAACGGGCAGTCCGTACGGAACCTGTACGGCAAACCTGTACCGTATGACGGGCCTCATTGATCAACCGGCGCCTATGCCCGGTCGCTGCTTCACAGCCTCAGAAGCCGATACATCGCTGCCGCACGCTACACACATGGATAACTTCCAGTCGCATGCACAGGCACGCCCTTGCCGAAGCCTGGATGCGCCTTCTGGCAACGGAAGCCCGGATCGGATGACGATTGGGACAATCCGGCATTCCCTCGTTAGACAAAGGTCGCCGCTGCGACTCGGTTTGATCAGTTCGGACAGAGACAACTGCGCGGTCCGTAGGCGCTTAGACGATCGTCGTCAGTCGAAGAGGCGCAAGTCAATTACATCGCCAAGCCGGTTGTACCCGACGTCACTCGGATGCAGCCCATCGCCGGAATCATAGATGGGCAGCATCTGCGTCGGGTGCTGCGGATCGCGCAAGGCGGCATCGAAGTCTATGAAACCATCTAGCGCCTGGCTCCCCCGTATCCACTCGTTGAGTGCAGTCCGGTGCCCTTCACGCACCGGATTCCAAGCACCCGCCATGTACGTTTCGTTGCCGAAAGGCGTTACCGTCGCCGCGTAAAACTTAATCCCGCGTGCGTGAGCCCGCAAGGCAAGCTGATCAAGAGCGGCGATCACTTGGGTCGCGGTGACTTCCTCTTCCGGCTTCGAATAGCGGTTACGTATGTCGTTGGTGCCCAGCATGACGATCGCGTGAGTCAAACCTGCTTGCGCCAGCACGTCTCGGTCGAATCGCTTGAGCCCGCTGTCGCCTCGCAGATCGTGCAGGATGCGATTGCCACCGAGTCCTTGATTCAAAACTGCCATCGGCCGGCCCGACTTGCGCGCAACCAGACGTCTCGCAAGCTGATCAGGCCAGCGGCAATAGGCGTCATGCGTGGAAATGTTCGCATCGGTCAGCGAGTCACCAAGCGCCACGACACAACCGGCATCTGGGGTGGTGAGCACGTCTATGCCGCACAAGAAAAACCATTCGTCGGTGATTTTGAGGACTGGCATCACCGTCGCACCAGCGAAATTTCCAGCGGGCGAAATGTAGTTGGTCTGGCGCGCGTAGCGGCCTGTGACCAGAAACCCGGGCGGAATCTCGTCCGGAAGATAGAGCGTTACGGCGAGATCCCCGAGGGGCTCGATCGAAAGGCTGACAGGATCACTGACAATGAGCGTACCCGCGGGCACTGTCGCTGAGTCAGCACCGAAAAAAGTGAGCTTGCGTCCGGAGCCTGGGATAACCGTTGGCCCCCTGTCACGAATCCCGATCGTTGCGGCACCGATCACGAGCTTGCCACCGCCGTACGCATTCGAGATTCGCACTCGCAACGTGTCTCCGCCAATGCTGACGCGGGGAAACATACGCAAGGTATGGTTCTTGAATCCAATCCCGGCCTCGCTCGGCGCCGGCGCGGCGGACCAGGTCCCCACCCAATGTTTAGCGGCGTTCATCGTCCCTTCATTCATGCTTCGCGTTTCGCTTTTGTGTTCCGCGAGGGTCTTTGCATCATGCGCCAAGGCGGGAAAACTTTTCCGTCACTCCGCCTTGATGCCCGCATCGCGGATGACCTTCCCCAGCCGGTCGAATTCCACCCGCATGAACTCTGCAGCCTGTTCGGGTGTGCCCGAGACTATCTCCGCGCCCAGTGCCGCGACGCGCTCGCGCGATTCCGGGCTAGCCATCGCCTTGATCGACTCTACGTTGAGGCGCTCGATGATCGCCCGCGGCGTTCCCGCGGGTGCTAGCAATACATACCAGTTAGTGGCGATCACCTCAGGAATTCCTGCGTCGACCGAGGTTGGCACGTCTGGCAGTAAGGCGACGCGTTTTCGGTCCAGCACAACTAATCCGCGCAACTTCCCCTGCTTCACGTAGAGCGCGGCGCTCGGAGCAATCACGATCGCGGAGTCGACGTCGCCGCTGAGTGCCCCGACCAATCCGACGGTTGCGCTCTTGTAAGGGACATGGACCATGTCGATTTTCGCGACGGACTTGAGCAGTTCCGCCGCAACGTGGCTCGACGAACCGACACCGCTCGATGCATACGTGAGCTTCCCCGGGGATTTGCGTGCGAGCTGGAGGAATTCGCGCACAGATCTCGCCGGTACGGAGGGGTGCACGACGAGAGCCTGCGGGATAGTCGCGACCTGTGCGACCGCGGCGAAATCTCTCAGTGGGTGAAAGCCCACGTTGGGGTTGAGATGCGGATTGATGACAGTCGGGAGCCCTCCGATCATCAGCGTATAGCCGTCCGGTGCGGCTTTCGCCAAGGCCACGTGCCCGATGTTGCCCCCGGCCCCGAACCGCGGATCGATGACTACCTGCTCGCCAAGCGCGGGTGAGAGCTTGGCTGCGAGAATACGGGAAACGAGCTCGGTACCCGCAAAATTGGTCACAAGCCGGATGGGTTTGGTGGGATACGTCTGCGCCTGCACCTGCCGGTCGACAGGCAGCAGACTCGCCCCTACCGCGAGCACAAGCAAGAAGCGTCGGAGTGAATCCAATCTCGTCTCCTCAAGAACGAAATCGTAGTGCTCTCTAGCGGGTGCGTACCCCAAAAGGAATCCCGAAGACGCGATCGTTCACGCTGCCTAACGACTACTTTCTGCTTGCCGCGATGTCGCAGTGGTCGAAAATACGCGCTTGACGCCACAGCGTCAACGTGGGCGCGCCGATCAGCTTGACGCACACCGGGTACCGCAGACCCTGGTTGGGGCTGGCGGGCTGCTCCAGAACCAGCCGCAATGCTCGCTCTCGGACCTCAGCGGAAAAGGTCATCGACTGAGTTCATGGCTCAATCCTCTGAAGGTAATGAGCCTTCTAGACACCTGGAGCGGTTTACCAGAGGCTCGCGTAGGATACGAAAGAGGGACACAATCTTTGTGCTCAATCAGCACGCCCGACAACGCAATAAGTGGCCCATTGTCGATCCTCATGAACAGTCGACACGTGAGCTTTCGTTATGAGAGGTCTATATCTTGAGCGAAGAGAACGGCGTTCTGTTTGTCCCGTACCGCGACACCCTCGATTTGTTGAGCGTCGAAGACGCATTCCAGGTCTGCGAAGACGTATATCGCATGCACGCGAGGAGCGATGTCATGCACGCGTCCCCACCCAGCTTCAAGCTCGATGTCGGAGCGCCGTTTCACAATCACTTGCATGTGAAGTCCGCATTTCTGAGAGATCTGCCGACTACAGGCGTTCGCCTTGTCAACTACTACGACGACGGCAAACGCAATACCGTCGGCACGTTGGGTCGCGCGGGCTATGTCGTGCTCACCGATCCGCGGACCGGTGAGCCGGTGGCCATCGTTGATGAGCATTGGAGTTACGTATTGCGCAGCACGGCTGCGGCCATCGTAGCCTGCAAGTGGTTAGGGCCGCGTCAACCCAAGACACTGGGATTGGTCGGAATTGGCTCAATGGGCGCGGCGGCGCTGCGCTGCCTTACGAGCATGTATCAATTCGACGAGATCAGATGCACGTCTCGGCGTTTGGAAACGCGCTTGGCCTTCGCTGATAAGTGGTCTGCCACCATCGGCACGCGTATCGTGCCGAAGGATACGGTCGAAGAAGTCGTACGTGGTTCGGATATCGTTGTCGGAGGAACAACATCGGGGGAAATCGTCAGTCGTGAACCTTGGCTGAAGCCCGGTGTGACGTTCATCTCGCTAGCACGCCGCGAGCTGGATCCGGCGGGCTGGTCGAAGATGGACAAAGTCGTGATCGACAGCTGGGAGTTCAACATCTTGCAGACGGAATTCAAGCGTTCAGTCGACGCAGGACTCTTCTCACGAGAGCAGCTCTATTGCGAGATTCAAGAGCTGGTCGCGGGCAACAAGAAAGGCCGCGAAAGCGACGATGAGCGGATCTTGATCCACACGACCGGTTTGGTGTCTCAAGATGTCGCGCTCGCGCATTTCCTGTATCGCCGCGCACTCGAGACGGGTCGTGGAATCTGGCTACCTAAAGCGGAATGAGCCGACGTCCCCCCGCAATCAGTAACACTTCAATCTAGAGAACGGCAGTCATCGTAAACGCCTTGCCAGCCGGTTGCTTCGCGTAAAGGGCGGGGGTCAGGCGCTCGCAGGAGTCTTTGAAAGTACTATTCGCCAAGTTGACCGAACGGCTCGAAGTGGTGCGCGAGGATGGCGCCGTGATTCCAGGGCTCTATGCGGCGGGCTCTGTCGGGCGGAGCGGTCTATTGCTCGAGGGCCATGGTCATCATCTGGGCTGGGCTTTCATCTAAGGCCGCATCGCAGGCCGCATCGCGGCTTTTGACATGCAAATTGGCATGAAAAAAATACAAAAACGTACCCCGTGTCACCAACCGGCATATTCAGGCCACTCGATGTTCGGCATATTCAGGCCAGCACCCTGCCGTCACGAGCATCTCTTGCTGGGGTCAATCTTGGTTGGATTTGGCCGTCTTGGCAAGGCTGCGCGGCCGAGCGTTCGGGGCGAGCTTTGGCGTGCGGAATGACTGTCCGGCCAGCGTGAGGCAGTAGGCGTTGTGGCGCAGCCGATCCATCGTGGCTGCGGCCAGCAGTCGGTTGGTCGGGAAGGCCTGATCCCACTCGGGGAAGTCGAGGTTGCTGGTGACGATGGTTGCCGCGGTCTCGTAGCGCTCGGCGATGAGGTCATGCAAGTCTTCGTCGGCGGGCGTACGCAGTGGCTTG
>CAMDXD010000080.1 GCA_945877995.1 Bordetella parapertussis | reverse complement strand
CAGGCGGTACGGGTGGAAGCAGAGACCGGCCGCAAGTTGACCGTGCTCGGACCGGTCGGCGTCAGGCTGTTGCCACGTCTGCGGCTCGTGGTCGAGGATATTCGCCTGGCCAATGCGCCGTGGGGATCGTCGCCGGAGATGGCCAGCGTGAAGCGGATCGAAGGCGACATCGGCTGGTCAGGATTCTTGCGCGGCCGGATCGAGATCGGCAAGCTCGACCTGAGAGGCCTCGAACTGCTGCTGGAAACGGATTCCCGTGGCCGAGGCAACTGGCAGATCGATGGACACTCAGGCAGCGCGCCGAGCGAGGCCGGCAGCAGCCGCGAACCGCGCCTCGTCCTCGAGGCTGGCCATGTCGAGCAGGGACGGGTCCACTGGCGCGATGGCCGCACTGGCCAGACGCACACGCTTGGCATCGACCGCCTGGACATCACCCTCCAGCGCAGCGGTGGCGATCGCCTCGATCTTGAAGGCAAGTTCAACGGTGCGGGTTTCACCATGAAGGGCACGATGCCGAGGCTGGCATCCATCGGGGCCGGCGGCGCCGACCTGCCGATCGATCTTGCATTCGCGACCGACGGGGCCAGTGCCAGCGCGCGTGGCACCCTCACGTTGCCGCATACGGCGTTCGATCTGAACGTCACAGCAGCCCTCTCCAGGCCGGATGCGCTGCAGCCGTTTACTGGCGTGAAGGTCGACATTCCGCTGCCGCTTTCGCTCACCGTACACGTGCGTGGCACGCCGGCGCGGCTCGTGCTCGACCCGTTGACGCTCGTGTTCGGAAAGAATCAGATCACCGGCAAGGCGAGCCATGCCAATGAAGGCAAGCGTCCGCACATCGGGCTCGAACTGCGTGCCTCAACCCTGGACATGACGAACTTCGGTCCGGCCCCTGAGCCCAAGGCGGCGAAGGCCGGCCAGCATGTGTTCCCCGATACGCCATTGCCGTTCGACCTGATCCGCCAGCACGAGATCGATGCGCTGGTCGCCATCGATCTGTTGCGCCTGCGCAGCGGCCTGGATCTGGCCGAGGTCAAGGTTGAAGCGAGCGCGCATGGCGGTATCCTCGACGTGAAGTCCGCCCGCATGAGGCTCGCCGACGGTGAATTGCACGCCACTGCGAACATCGATGCGTCGCAGAAGCGCCCGCTGGTACGTGTCGAGGCGATCGGCACGCAGGTGTCGATGGAGAAGCTCACCGCCGACGGAAGGCACGCTCGCATGACTGGCGGTCAAACCGATTTCACGCTCCGCTTCGCGGCCAGTGGCAACTCGCTGCGCGCGCTGGCGGCGACGGCCAATGGCGAGCTGATCGTCTCGGTCGGCAAGGCGCGCGTTGCCGCCAGTGGCCTCGATTTCGGAGGCGATCTTCTGACGCGGCTGTTGTCGGCCATCAACCCGTTTCATGCGACCGACCGGTTCACCGAACTGCAGTGCATGGCAGCACGGCTGCCCGCGAAGGACGGCGTGATCACCGTGCGGCGCACGATTGCCTACCAGACGAGCAAGGTCAACGTGATCGCTGCAGGAACGATCGACCTGCGCAGCGAATCGCTCGATCTGGCGATCCGGCCGACGATCAACCAGGGGATCGGCCTCGGGCCCGGGCAACTGGCAGAGATCGTTAACCTGAGCGGGCCGATCCACGCGCCAAGTCTCCGGCTGGACACCCTGGGTGCGTTGCGTGCCGCTGCGAGCGTCGGTGGCGCAGTCGCCACCGGGGGGCTGTCCCTGCTTGGCGAGGCGATCCTGCGCCGGGGCGTATCGGATCCCGCGCCCTGCCGAACGGCGCTCGCGGGCGGTCCCGCCGAGGACGAACGCGGCAGCAGGGCTCGCGGCACCGCGGTCGAGGGCGCGGTGGGCGCTGTCCGGCGAATGTTCGGGACTGTCCGGTAGAGCGCGGCGTAGTGGTCCAAGCCTGCGCCTGCCTGTAGCATCCCCCGTTTTCATTTCTTCGAAAAGCTGCGCCGTGCGCATGGTATCGGTGGTTATCTCTGCGTTGCTCCTGTTCATCGACGAACTGCTGGCCAATCAGCGCCTCGCTCTGATGCAGTTCGTCATGTCGTCACCTCAAATCACATCTGGAGAAACTGAATGAACATCCGTGTCCTGTACTGCATCGTCGGCATGCTGATCGCTTGCAGCGTGCAAGCGCAGTCGGGCGGCACGCTCAAGCGGATCGCGGACAGCAAGAGCATCGTGCTCGGCTATCGCACCGAAGCCGCGCCGTTCTCGTTTGCAGCACCCGACGGGCAGCCGGCAGGCTACTCGGTCGACCTGTGCAAGCGAGTGGTGGCGAGCCTCGAGCAGCAGTTGAAGATGCCCGGCCTGGCCATCAAGTGGGTCCCGGTGACCGCAGAAAACCGCATTGCCCTGGTTGCCGGCGGGAGCGTGGACCTCGAGTGCGGCACGACGACGGTCACCCTCGGCCGGCTCGATCAGGTCGATTTTTCCAGCCTGATCTTCGTCGACGGCGCCAGCTTCGTGAGCGCTGGCATCGGACCGCGCACGCTTGCCGAGCTTGCTGGCAAGCGGGTGGGCGTACTCGCTGGAAGCACGACCGAGCCCCGATTGCGCAGCGTGCTGAAGGAACGCAAGATCGACGCGCAGGTGGTCGTTCTGCGCGATGATCGCGAGGTAGTGAGTGCGCTTACCGGCAAGAAGATCGATGCGTTCGCCAACGATCGGCTGGCGCTGATCGGACGGGTCCTGCTCGGCAGCAAGGGCGGCGAGTTTACCCTCGCCGATGAGGACTTCTCGCTCGAGCCATACGCGCTGATGATGCGCCGTGATGCGCCGTTCCGGCTGGCGGTGAACCGGGCGCTCGCGCAGGTCTACAGCGGGCCGCAGATCGTCGAGGTATACAACCGCTGGTTTTCCGACCTGGGCCGTCCCGGACCGCTGCTCGCTTCGATGTACTACCTGAACGCGCTCGGAGAATAGGCCATGCGTCGATGGATGGCGGTAGTCATCGCTGCCGTACTCGCGCTGGCCGGGTGTGCAACCACCTCACCGGGGGCGAACATCAGTGGCACCGGTGTCGTGCTGGCGATCCAGGAGACCACCGAGGCGTCGACCGGTGCGTCAGTGGCCGGGGCCATCGGCGGCGCGGTTGTCGGCGCCGTACTCGGCGGGCAGATCGGGGGCGGCTTCGGGCAGACCGTCGCCGCGACTGCGGGCAGCATCGGCGGTTCGATGGCTGGCAACTCGATGGCCGCGCGCGCCAGTGCGACGACGGTCTGGGTCGTGCAGATCCGCTTCGACGACGGGATCGACCGTACGGTGCGCGTCAAGGCGCTTCCTGCCTACCGGTCCGGGCAACGGGTGCGGGTCGACAGCGGAGTGATCCATCCGATCCAGTAGGTCGCCGCTTCCGGCCACACGCCGGAAATGGGCGATGTCCCGGCGGGCTGCGCGGCTTGCGTGGCAGTTTGGCGCAGCCGCGACAGCGCTGGGACTCGCCGTCGTCTTCGGATTCACGCTTTATGCGATTGGCGCACTGCCGCCGCTCGAGCGCTGGCACACCGATCGCCTGCAGGAGGAGTTCACTGCGTTCGGACAGGACGACCTCGATTTCGACGGCTATCAGCGACTGGAGGAGCGACTGTTCGCAGAGCTCGACCGGACGATTGCCGGGTGGGATCCCGCCATGGAGTCGTTGAAGTTCAGTCGGTTCGAAAAGGGCAACGCATTGAACCGGCTGGCCGACGGGGCTCGGCACAACCGGTCGTTTCGGCTGACACCGGCACGCCCGGTCGGCTCGGCGCTGCTGATCCACGGGCTGACCGACTCTCCCTATTCGATGAAGGCGTTCGCGGACACGCTTCATGCCCGTGGCTTCGAGGTCACCGTCCTGCGGCTGCCCGGACACGGCACGCTGCCCTCGATGATGGTCCGGATGTCCACTCGCGACTGGACAGCTGCGGTGCGCATGGCGGCTCGCGATGTGGCAGCGCGCACGCCTTCAGGCCAGCCGTTCTACATCGGGGGCTACTCGACCGGCGGTACGCTCTCGCTGCTCTATGCACTCGATGCGCTCGAGGACAGCACCCTGCGCAAGCCCGACCGGGTGCTGCTGGTGTCGCCGGCGGTCTCGCTCGCCCGGGTCGCTCGCGTGGCTGAAATAATCGACCTGTTCAGTGTAGTGCCGATCCGGATGCTGGAGAAGGTGCGCTGGCAGCAGGTGATTGCCGAGTACGACCCATTCAAGTTCAACTCGTTTCCGGTCAACGCGGCGCGCCAGGTCAGCCGTGCGACCCGTTCACTGAGCCGTGCCCTCGCCAGCGCCGTTGACTCCGGGCGGATCGCGCAATTGCCGCCGGTGGTCACCTGGCAATCGGCGGTCGATGCTTCGGTCGGCGCAACCGGCGTCGTCGACACGCTGTATGCGCGGTTGCCCGATGCAAGACATCGGCTGGTGATGTTCGATGTCAATCGCAGTGCAGCCATGAGCCGCTTGCAGCGCCCGGAGGCCGGCGCGCTGATCGCACGACTGCATCAGATGCCACGCCGATACACGCTTGACATCGTGACCAACGCCCGTACCGGCGACGACCGGGTGGGCCTGGAACGCACCACCCCCGACGGGACACTGACCATGCAGGAAACCGGGCTCTTCTGGCCGGCAGGTCTTGTGTCGCTCAGCCATGTCGCATTGCCGTTCCCGCCTGATGACCCAGTGTACGGATTCATCGCCGGCAGCGGGCGCGAAGGCATTCCGAGCATCGGTTCATGGCTGGTGCGCGGGGAGAACGGTGCGACGACCATCGCGCTCGGGTCGCTGTCCCGGCTGCGCAGCAACCCGTTCTGGGCATTGATCCAGGCCGACGTCGATGCACTGGTCAGCGCGGACTTCGCCGTGCCGAGGCGATGATGCCGCTGCGGTTGTACACGCGTCCGTTGCACGGGTGACAACCGTCTGCTTACCACGGCGACGTCGATGATACCCCGCAGGAGCCTGGTCTCATGCCCCGACGCCCCCCAAGAATCAATAGCATTAAGGTTTAGAGTCCGGCCCTGAAAAGGAGGTTGGACGTGAAGAAGCGGTTCTCGGAAGCGCAGATCATCGGGTTCCTGAAAGAGGCCGATTCGGGCGTGTCGGTCAAGGAGCTATCCCGACGGCACGGCTTCTCGGAGGCGAGCCACTGCCTGTAGCGCAGCACGTTCGGCGGCATGGACGTGTCTGACGCGAAACGGTTGAAGGCACTCGACCATCGGGTACGTCAGTCCGGTACAGTTCGAATTGGCTCGAGAAGCTTAGGTCGGTGTCCACGGAACCGGCAGCAGCCCAGCCGTTGCGAGCATGGGAGCGGTGGGTGGCTCGCGTCGCGCATGTCACGCGCTATGCATTGATCATCCTGCTGCCATTGACGGGTCTTCTGCTCTCGGTGGTCAGCGGCGGTCCGATCGAACTGTTCGGCTGGATGGTGCCGCTTCCCGACATGACGGGGGCTGCGGGGCTCGATCTCTGGCAGACGTTGCACAATGTGCTGCTGCCTGCCCTGTTCCATGCGTTCGTCGCCATGCACGTGATCGGGATGGTGAAAAATCATTTCATCGCGCGGCGCACGCAAGACATCAGGCGAATGCTCAGGTAGGGTCGTGTGGCCCTGAAGGAATCGTCTGATGCAGCAAGATCGCAAACCGGTGGTAATCGTGACCGGCACCTCCTCTGGCGTCGGCCTGCATGCGGCGCGCGCACTGGTTGATCGCGGCTGGCATGTGGTGATGGCCTGCCGTGATCTGGCCAAGGCGAGGGACGCCGCCTGCAGCCTCGACATCTCGCCCGACAGCGTATCGCTGGAGCAGGTCGACCTCGGTTCCCAGGCCAGCGTCCGGGACTTTGCAGCCCGCTTCAAGGCGAGCCGGCGCCCGCTGCACGCGCTGGTCTGCAATGCCGCGGTCTATCTGCCGCTGCTGAAACAGCCGTCGCGCTCGCCCGAGGGATACGAAATCAGCGTCGCAACGAATCATTTCGGCCACTTCCTGCTGAGTCACCTGCTGCTGTCGGATCTGTCGCCGCTGAATGGCCAGGCGCCCCGGCTGATCACGCTCGGAACCGTCACGGCCAATTCCGAGGAGTTCGGGGGCAAGGTGCCGATCCCCGCGCCTGCCGATCTGGGTGACCTGCAGGGTCTCGAGGCCGGATTTCGCGAGCCAGTCGCGATGATCAACGGGAAGCCGTTCAAGGCTGGCAAGGCCTACAAGGACAGCAAGCTGTGCAACATGATCATCAACCGCGAGTTCCACCGGCGTTACCATGCGCACACCGGTATCGTGTTCAACACGCTCTACCCGGGCTGCGTGGCGGATACTGCACTGTTCCGCCATGCCCCGAAGCTGTTTCAACAGATCTTTCCCTGGTTCCAGAAGAACATCACCAAGGGTTACGTATCCCAGACGCTGGCGGGTGAACGTGTGGCCCAGGTGGTGATCGAGCCCCGTTTCGCGGAGTCCGGCGTCCACTGGAGCTGGGGCAACCGCCAGAGCCCCGGTGCGGAGCCCTTCGCCCAGGCCCTGTCCGCGAAGGCGAACGACTCGCCGCGCGCCGCCAGGCTGTGGGACCTCAGCGCTGCCCTGGTGGGTATCGGCGAAACTGCGTAGCGCGTCTCGACAGGGCCGCAGGCCAGGAAGAGGCATGGCTGCTGATGCTGGCATTCAGGCGCCGCGGCGTTCCGCTGCCCTAGCCCCCGAGCGTTCGATCCTGTAGGCCAAACCAAGCCAGCGTGAATCGCCCCGGATATCGCAGAGGCTCATTGGTGTGAGCAGGCCATCATAGATGCGGCTCGTCCCGGTAAGCCCCCCTATTCCCACTCGATCTTCAATAAGCCTTATAACCTTCTGATTTAAAAGGGCTTGGCAACCGATTCAGCACTTTTTACCGTCACTTTTACCGTCAATCTGATTTGAGCCTCAAAACTCGCTCCCAGGATCTATCGGCATCTATCGACGGCTGTCGGCGAGCCTTTGAGCCCCACCTTTCGGGGTCTATCGACGTGTATCGACTTGCGCGGTGACCATCAGTAGCGGTTTCAAGCGCTGCCGGTCATATGAAACTAGCTGCAAAATATGGCGCCATCAAATGATTTAAGTCATTGTTGCAGATGGTTTATTTCGCACTATTTTTACCGTCATGACGCTGCGCCGGAGGCGCAGCACAGAAATCCCGTCACCGTGGTCATGTCGATGGTGTCGTCCGAGTCGCTTGCAGCTCAAACGGCAATGTTTTAACATACAAACATTGAAAGACCACTCCTCTACGGAGGCTCATCATGAGCACCAGAATATTCTCCAGTCGAGACTTCACCCGAGACGTCGCAGCCGCCAAGGCTGCTGCGCTCACAGGTCCGGTTCTGATCACCGACCGAGGCCTTCCCTCCTTCGTGCTGCTCAACATTGACGAGTATCGCCATTTGCAAGGCAAGGCGCCTTCGCTGTTCGCGCTGATGCAGCAACTTCCCGAGCTTCCCGATGACGTCTTCGAGATTCCGCGCATGGATGTCGAATTCCGTGACGTCGAGCTTTGAGTCCACATGATCGTCCTCGACACCAATGTCATTTCGGAGCTGCGCAAGAAGCCGCACAACCAAGATCCCAAGGTTCGCGCCTGGTCGCAGACTCAATCAGCGAGCGCCTTCTACCTCACGACGTTGACGATCATGGAGATCGAACGCGGAACCCTGATGGAGGAGGCGAAGAACTCACCGCAAGGGCATGCCCTGCGCACTTGGTTCAACGCGCTTCGCATGGCCTACGCGGGCCATGTGCTGCCCTTCAACGAAGGGGCTGCCATTCGCGCTGCTCAACTCGCGGGCGGCAACCGGCCGTCGGTAGATCTCATGATCGCGGCCATTGCGCTCGAATTTGGCTACGCGGTTGCGACGCGCAATGTGGCGCATTTCAACTTCCCCAGTCTTGTCGTCGTGGATCCATGGGCCTGATCCAGCGCGGTAGCCCATTGGGCTAGGCCAACCTCAGCCCAATGGCCACCCAATCGACAAGATAAAGGGCAAGGCAACGATCACGATCAGCCAGAACGTCGCGAACAGGTCGTTTGCAGCTTTGACCAGGTTTTCTAGAAACATCGCACCTCCGCGAGATCTCAACCCAATCTCACCACATTCCCGAACGGAAACTTCGGCCGACTCTCCCGATCGATCTCGATAGATACCGATAGTCCTCGAAAGACCTATATTCCCACTCAATCACCAATGGTGCCGGCAATCCCTCGGAAACACTGGGCGTGGCCGTGCGAAGGTCGACTTGTACCGTCAGGACTACCGACACTTTGATGAGGTCCAGCATTCGCGCGGGGTTCCGGGCGATTTGCGCGGGATGCACGTTTCGAGATCTATCACACCATGTATTTGACCTGCTTTTCATCTCGCACGATACGACGCAAAATGCGGTCTTTCCAGAGGTGAGATACGGGCATACAATCTCGCATGTGAACCCGCAGATCATCCAGCAGTACGACTCCCCGCACCAGTTCGAGCCGCTGATGCCTGCGGAGCCCCTGCTCGCGCCGTTGCTGGAGCAAGCAGGCGACCTGATGCGCAAGGCCACGGCCCTCGGGGCAGCCTCGGGCAAGACGGCGCAAACCGAACTGCGCAAGCTCCTGCGCAGCATGAACTCGTACTACACCAACCGGATCGAGGGCGAGCACACCCGTCCCAGCGACATCGAGCGCGCGCTGCAGCAGGACTTTTCCGCCAACGCCGACCTCGCGCGCAAGCAGCGCCTGGCAGTCGCCCACATCCGCACCGAAGCCCTGTGCGAAGGTCAAGTCGACCGCAAACTCGAGACCGAAGGCCCGGATGCCGCCAGATGGCTCTATTCCCCTGAAGCACTGATCTGGCTGCACAAGGAGCTGTTCCGCGACCTTCCTGAGGACGACCTGCGGCTGGCCGATGGCAGCACCCTGGTGCCCGGCGAGCTTCGCCAGCGCGGTGTGGCGGTCGGCCGGTACGAGGCGCCGACAGCGCAGTCGCTGCCCCGATTCATCGAGCGTTGGCAGCAGGTGTATGGCGGAATCCGGCGGGGGGAAGCTTCCGTCGTCGCCCTGGCTGCTGCGCACCATCGGCTGGCGTGGACACACCCCTTCCTGGACGGAAATGGCCGGGTCACCCGGCTGCACACCCACCTGCTCCTCCATGCCTGGGGGCTCACGGGTGGTCTGTGGTCCCCCTTGCGGGGATACGCGCGTACCGAATCGAAGTACAAGGCCCTGCTGCAGGCTGCCGACGAGCACCGTCGCGGAGATCTCGACGGACGGGGCAACCTCACCCAGTCCGGGCTGGTGCAATGGATCGAGTACACCCTGGACGTCTGCCTCGACCAGGTCGAGTTCATGGCCCGGCAACTCAATGTGCAGAGCATGCAGGACCGCATCCGCGCGGCCCTCGCCTACGAGACGGCTGCGGTCAAGTCAGGGGTTCGTGAGGAGGCGCTGCTTCCCCTGCACTACCTCTTCGCCACGCAAGGCGAACTCGGACGTGCGCAGTTCAAGGCCATGACCGGCCTGGGCGAGCGCGTGGCCACCGCCACGCTGTCAGCGCTGCTCGCGCGCGGTTTCCTCACCACGGACTCCCCTTACGGGAGCCTGCGGTTTGGCATCCCAAGGCATGCGCTTCGCTTCTACTTCCCCGCCTTGTGGCCGGAGGCTGAGCAGGATCAGGACCTGCTCGATGGCGAGGTCGGGTTGGCTGCCGTGCCTCGCGGCACGGCGCGACGCATTCCGATTGTCTGATTGACCTGACCGGAAAGCCGCCCCATGCCCGACGCGCCTGCAGAGCTGTGTTACATGGGCATTGCCGAAGCTGCCCGACACATCGCTGCGCGCAGGTTGTCGCCACTTGAATACACGGATGCGCTGCTGCAACGTATCGCCGCGCTCGATCCCCAGCTCGATGCCTTCATCACCGTCACGGCCGAGCGTGCCCGCTTACAGGCACGGCAAGCGGAAGCGGAGATCACGGCGGGACGTTACCGCGGGCCGCTGCACGGCATCCCGTTTGCGCTGAAGGACATATACGAGACCCGCGGGATACTCACCTCCGGCGGCTCCAGGATAGGTCTTGGCAACATCCCGACGCAGGATGCGACCACCGTGCGCAGGCTCGAAGGGGCGGGCGCAGTCTTGCTGGGCAAGCTGCAGACGCACGAGTTCGCCCTCGGAGGCCCCTCCTTCGACCTGCCGTGGCCACCGGCACGCAACCCGTGGCAGCTCGAGCACTTCACCGGTGGATCGAGCAGCGGCTCGGGTGCCGCGCTGGCCGGCGGCCTCGTCCCTGCGTCGCTGGGCTCGGATACCGGAGGCTCGATCCGCGGTCCCGCCTCGCTGTGCGGGCTCGCCGGCCTGATGCCCAGCTCAGGGCTGGTGAGCCGGGCCGGCGTGATGCCGAACTCCTTCACCCTGGACCACTGCGGACCGATGGCGCGCACCGTGGAAGACTGCGCGATCCTGCTGCAGGCGATCGCCGGCCACGATCCACTCGATGCAGGCAGCGTGTCGATCGAGATTCCGGATTACCGCGCCACCCTGGACGATGGCGTCAAGGGGCTGCGCGTCGGCGTGCTGCGGCACTACTGGGAGGAGGACATGCAGGTCCATCCCGACCTCGCGCGCGCGATGGAAGAGGCGATCGGCGTGTTCAGGCGCCTGGGGGCCAGCGTCGAGGACTGCCGCGCGCGGCCGCTTCGGGAGTCGCTCGACACCAAGCTCGTCATCGCGGGCAGCGAACTCCTTTCCATCCACTACGACGATTTCAGATCGCGCCCGGGCGATTTCGGCCGCGACTTCCTGGGGCGCGTGCTGCCTTCGTGCGTGTACCAGGCATCTGATTACCTGCAGGCGACCCGCGAGCACCGGCGCATCGTCGCGGAAATGCAGCCCCTCTACGATCGGTATGACGTGATGCTCACCGTGGGCGCCGGCCCCGCGCCACGGTTGGACGCACACCGGATCGCCAACTTCTTCCAGACCCCGCAGGCGTTCACGCCGGCGAACCTGACTGGCGGCCCGGCGCTCGCGCTTCCCGCCGGGTTCAGCGGCGGGCTGCCGCTGGGCATGCAGATCCTCGGACGGCCGTTCGACGAAGCGACCGTGCTGCGTGCCGGACACGCGTACCAGCGCGCGACCGACTGGCATCTGCAGCACCCGCGCCTTGCGGCCGGGACTCCGCAGCCTGCGGTTTCACCCAGGTACAGCGCGCCACAGTTGCCGGACATGGACGCCATGACGCGCCACTTCGTGCTGGACAGCGCGCGCCGCGCAGGGCTGGTGCTCGACGATGTTCAGACCGCGATCCTGCTGGAGACTGCGCCGTTCGCCATGGCTGTCGCTGAACGACTGCGCAAGCCGCGGGGCAGGAGCGAAGAGCCGGCGCTGGTATTCCGCGTGCCCGGTCATTGAGCGATCGCTGCGCGACCCCTGAGCATCGGCTCGCGAGGGGCCGCCCGGGCACCGATCAGTTGGCGGTGATTTTCGCCTCCTTTATCACGCGGGTCCAGCGGGCGAGTTCCGCAGTGACGATACGGCGGAACTGTTCAGGGGTACTGGCCGCCTCATCCAGGCCACGCGTCGCGAGCCCGGCCCGGGCTTCCTCCGTCCGCAACAGCGCGTTGATCTCATCGCTCAGCAGCTTGACGATCGCCTGGGGCGTCCCCGCGGGCGCGAGGATGCCGTGATTGTTCGTGACCTCGATCCCAGGGAACCCGGACTCGCCGATGGTGGGCACGCCCGGCAACGGCCCCAGTCGCTTCGCACCCGTCACCAGGAGTGCGTTGATCCGTTTCGCCTGCACGAGCGGAATCGCCGCCGAGCTGGCACCGACGCCGACCTGCACTTCTCCACCCAGCACCGCGGTCACCGCAGGCGCTGGCCCCTTGTACGGGACGTGTCCGAGCTCGAACTTGCCCAGGCTCTGCAGGAACTCCATCGTGAGGTGGCCGAGGCTGGCAACCCCCGGCGTTCCATAGCGGATCGCCTTCGGCTGCGTCCGGGCCAGCTTGATCAGGTCCTGCAGCGACTGCGCAGACACCGACGGATGCGCGAAAACGACGTTAGACCCGATCGCCACTCGCGCGACGAACGCGAAGTCCTTCATGGGATCGTAGGCGAGCTTCGGGTAGAGGCTCGGCCCAGACGCAAGCGTGATGCTGCCGACCGACGACAGTGTGTGGCCGTCC
>CAMDXD010000079.1 GCA_945877995.1 Bordetella parapertussis | reverse complement strand
GCGAGGTCGTGCTCTATACACTTCCCCGGGTTTTCGGTTATGTATTCAACCCGGTGAGTTTCTGGATGTGCCACGACCTCGAGGGCAGGCTGAAGGCTGTGCTGTGCGAAGTCAGCAATACCTTCGGCGAGCATCACAACTACCTGGTGGCCCGTCCCGACTGCGCCGTGATCGGCACTGGCATGCGGTTGCATGCACGCAAAGTGTTCCATGTGTCACCGTTCTTTCCGGTCGACGGCGAGTACGGTTTCCGTTTCCATGAAGACGAAGGGCGCTGCCTGTTCCGGATCGACTATCAGTGCGCGGGCGTGCCGCAGTTGACCACCTCGCTGTCGGGTGCGGCCGGGTCGCCGTCCGATGCGGCGCTGTTGCGGGCCTTCCTGCGCCTGCCCTGGCTGTTGCTCGGGGTGATCGGGCGGATCCACCTGCAGGCAATCAGGCTGTGGCTCAAGGGCGCGGTATTCCATCGAAAGCCGGTGCCACCGGTCGAAGCGACGACGCGCTAGCGTTGGCGGTGTACCGACCCGTCGAGGCTGCGTCCGGATTCCTCTTAAAGGTTCATTGATGACTGAAGTTACCGTCGAGCAGTCGCGCGATACGGATGCGCAGCCGATCACCGACCAGGAGGCGGTGCGCCGGATCCGTGCCGCGATGCCCCCGGCCGGGCAGCTGTTCATGCGCCTGCTCGACCAGATCCGCGTCGGGCGCATCGACCTGGTGACGCCGGAGGGCGAGTGGCTGTCGTGCGGCGGCGAAGCCGGTCCCCACGCCACGCTGACCCTGCGCTCGTGGGAGGCGGCCGAGGATATCCTGCGCAAGGCCGACATCGGGCTGGCCGAGGCCTACATGTCGGGCGACTGCGACATCGATCGTCCGGAGGACCTGCTGAACATCGCGTTGCTCAACCAGCGGCACATCGAGCGCGCCTTCTACGGCAACTGGATAGCCGTGCTCTGGTACCGGCTGCGCCACTGGTCGCGCGCGAACACCCGCTCCGGCAGCCGGCGCAATATCGTCGCCCATTACGATCTGGGCAATGATTTCTACCGGCTGTGGCTGGACCCGACGATGAGCTACTCGTCGGCCTGGTTCGGGGGCAACCCGGCGCAACCGCTCGACCGTGCGCAGCAGGCCAAGTACGAACGTATCCTAGACCGGCTCGGTGCCCGGCCGGGGGAGCACATCCTCGAGATCGGCTGCGGCTGGGGTGGTTTTGCCGAAGCGGCTGCACGCCGCGGCTGCAGGGTGCGCGGCATCACGCTGTCGCCGGCACAGCTTGAATTCGCGCGGCAGCGTATCGACGCGGCCGGCCTGTCCGGGCTGGTCGAACTGTCGTGCACCGACTACCGAGACATCGACGGGCAGTACGACCACGTGGTGTCTATCGAGATGTACGAAGCGGTCGGCGAGCGCTTCTGGCCGGCCTACTTCCGTGCCATCCGCGACGTGCTGAAGCCGGGCGGCCGCGCCGTGATCCAGGGCATCACGATCCACGACGAAGCGTTCGGCCGCTACCGCAGGGGCACCGACTTCATCCAGCAGTACGTGTTTCCGGGCGGCATGCTGGCGTCCGAGTCCGTGTTCGCCAAAGAGACCGGGCGCGCGGGCCTGCAGTTGCAGGCGAGCGAGGGGTTCGGGCGCGACTACGCCGAGACCCTGCGCCGCTGGCTGAAGGCATTCACTGAAGCCGAACCTCGGGTGCGCGCGCTCGGCTTCGATGACCGCTTCATCCGGATGTGGCGGTTCTACCTGTGCTACTGCGCCGCGGGCTTCGATTCCGGCCGCACCGACGTACTCCATTTCGAACTGTCGCGTCCCGTCCCGTGAGGCTCCCGCTGAACCGAGTGCCTGCTGCCGGCCGGCGCAGCCTGCTGGGCCTGGGCGGCGCGCTTTCGTTGTTGGCACCGGTCGTGGCACTTCGTGCCGGGCAGGCCGACGCGGCGGCCACCGTGAACCCTGCGCTGACCCTGCTGCCGCCGCTGGTAGTCGCGCAGTCGGGCGAACTGCGCCGGCTGGGGGCCGGCACCATGCGCTGGTTCGGCCTGGATGTGTACGATGCGGCACTGTGGGTGCGCGACGCGGGCTGGGATAGCGCTGACACCTTCGCGCTGGATATCGTCTATGCCCGCGCCATCGCGGGCAAGGCACTGGCGGAGAGCAGCATCGCCGAGATGAAGCGCGTCGGCTTCACCGACGAAGCCCAGCACGCCCGCTGGCTGCCGGCGATGGTGCGCCTGTTCCCGGACGTCGGCCGCGGCGAC
Source organism: Bordetella parapertussis (assembly GCA_945877995.1). GTDB lineage: Bacteria > Pseudomonadota > Gammaproteobacteria > Burkholderiales > CAIKXV01 > CAIKXV01. The sequence continues at coordinate 9,972 of CAMDXD010000079.1, read as the reverse complement.
CGGCTGGTCGGCCTCAACCTGAGGGGCGCGGGCGTCGCCTTCTTCAACCAGGATCGCCCGCTGGGCACCATCGATGATCCAGTCTTCGCACGTGCATTCTTCGCGATCTGGCTGGACCCTCGTACGCGCGAACCGCAGCTGCGCAATCGCCTGCTCGGCAAGGCCTGATCGTGCCGTCGCCAGCTCCTTCCTGGCAGGGCGGTCCGGGTCGCCTCGCTTCGTCGCAGCTGGCCGCATACAGCCTGTTCAGCGTGCCACTGCTGATGACCGCGCTGCCGATCAACATCCTGCTGCCGGCGTTCTACAACGCGCGTACGGGGCTTTCGCTGACGGTGATCGGGGTCGTGTTTTTCCTCACCCGGCTGATCGACGCCGTCGTCGATCCGCTGCTCGGGGCATGGGTCGATGTGCAGAAGCAGCGCGCGTCCTACCTGCCCCCGGTGCTGATCGGCGCGCCGGTGCTGGCCGTCGGATTCGCGCTGCTGCTGGCACCGCCTGCGGGCATGGGCGAGGCGGCGACCGCTGGCTGGCTGGCCGCCACGCTGGCCACCGCGTACATCGGCTACTCGCTGGCGATCGTTGCCTACCAGGCGTGGGGCTCTGAACTCGCCCGTGACGACGCAGGCCGTGCGCGGATCACCGGCGCACGGGAGGGCGCGGGCCTGGTCGGCGTGCTGGCCGGCGCGGTGCTGCCGCAGGTGATCGGCATGGCCGCGATGGTGGCGGTGTTCCTGGCCGCGCTGGGCGCCACCGTTTACCTGCTCGCGCGTTTCGCGCCGCGGCCGGCGCCGGCCGGTTGGAACCATGCCGCGGGCGTGCAGTCCAATCCGTTCTCTGCCTTCGTCGTGCCGCTGGCGAGCGCACGCTTCCGATGGCTGTTGCTCGTATTCGCACTGAACGCCATCGCGCCATCGATCACCGCGACCGTGTTCCAGTTCTTCGTCGCCGACCGCCTCGGCCTGGCCGACTACATTCCGGCCTTCCTCGCGCTCTACTTCATGGCCGGCGCGGCCAGCATGCCGCTGTGGATGAAACTCGCCACCCGCTTCAGCCTGCACGTGGTCTGGCTGGCCGGCATGCTGGCCGCGGTGGCGGCATTCGTCGGGGCGTACTGGCTCGATGCGGGTGCGCTGTGGGGCTTCGCGGCGATCTGCGTGCTGTCGGGCTTCGCGTTCGGCGCCGACCTCGCGTTGCCGCCGGCGCTCCTGGCCAGGGTCATCGATGCCAACGGGCATGGCAGCCAGCGTGAAGGCGCCTACTTCGGCCTGTGGAATTTCGTGAACAAGCTGACCCTCGCGATCGCCGGCGGCATCGCGCTGCCGCTGCTGGAGGGGCTGGGCTACACCGCTGGCTCGGGCGATGCCGTTGCGCTGTCCGCGCTTGCATTCACCTATGCGCTCGTGCCTTGTGCATTGAAGCTGGTCGCGGCCGCGCTGCTCTGGTCCGCCTGGCGCAACGCCCGTTTCTGACTGTCCCCGGAGGTACCGATGATCACTGCATTCCTTCCCGAATCCCGGTGCGGCCGCGCGGTGCGCAGTCTGCGCGCACTGCTCGCTGCACTGGTGGCGTCTGCCACGTTCGCCGGATGTGCGTCGGTCGAGCCGCAGGCCTACTCCGCCGAGAAGCCGGTGCTCGACCTGCAGACATATTTCAACGGGACGCTGGTCGGGCATGGCATGTTCCAGAGCCGGTCGGGCAAGGTCGAGCGGCGCTTCGTCGTGACCATCGACGCCAGATGGGAAGGTAATGTCGGTACGCTCGACGAACGCTTCGAATGGTCGGATGGCGAAAAGCAGCGTCGGGTGTGGACGATCACCCGCACGGGCGCGGGAACGTACACCGGCACCGCCGATGACGTGGTCGGCACCGCCCTGGGCACCTCGGCGGGCAACGCGCTCTACTGGGCCTATACGCTCGCGCTGCCGGTGTCCGGCCGTACCTGGCATGTCCGCTTCGACGACTGGATGTACCTGATCGATGACAAGGTGATGCTCAACACGGCGGTGATGAGCAAGTGGGGCATCCGGCTCGGGCAGGTGACGCTGAGTTTCAGCCGCAAATGATCGTCGGCACCGCGCTGCGGGAGGTTCCGCCGGCGGCGTTGTGGCCGGGGCTGGCCGGGCTGCTGCCGTTCCTCGCGTGCGCGCTGCTGCCGCTGGTGACCGACGTTGCCTGGCATCCGCTCGCGCAGCAGGCGTTGGTCGCCTACGGCGCGGTGATCCTGACCTTCGTCGGCGCAATCCACTGGGGCATTGCGCTGATGGCGCCGCGGCATCCGGCCAGCGCGGCCTGCTTCGCGTGGTCGGTGGTTCCCGCATTGTGGGGATGGCTCGCCCTGTTCCCGTCTTTCATCGCCTCGCTCGCGCTGCTCGGGACCGGCTTCATCGTGCAACTGGTGGTGGACTACCGGGCCGCGGGCGCGCTCGGCCTGCCCGCGTGGTACCTTGCGTTGCGTTCGCTGGTGACATCGGGCGTGCTGCTGTCGCTGCTGCTCGCGTCGCTCGCGGCAGCGATGTCCGGCTGAGCCCGCGCAGCCTTCCGCGCATGTACTCGTCCCCTCCGATCCACGCACCCGGCCCACGCAGACCGCCATGTTGAATGCCCCGATCAGGGACTGGAAAGGCAGGCGGGTCTGGCTGATCGGCGCAAGCAGCGGCATCGGCCATGCGCTGGCGAAGGCGTTGATCGCCCGCGGCGCGAAGGTCGCGGTGTCGGCGCGCAACGGCGCCGCGCTGCATGAACTCGCCGCCGCCACCCGGCCGTCGAACGTGCTGGCGCTGCCACTCGATGCGACCCGCATCGATCAACTGGAGGCGGCGCTGCGCGAGATGACGGATGCATGGGGCGGCATCGATGTCGCGCTCTTCCTGCAGGGGACCCACGAACCGGTGCGCGCCTGGACGCTGGACTCCGCGGTCGCGCATCGGCTGGTCGACACCAACCTGCTGTCGGTCCTCGATTCGCTGGCGGTCGTGCTGCCGCAGATGCTGCGCCAGGGCAGCGGTGGCATCGCGATCTGCTCGTCTGTCGCCGGCTACCGCGGGTTGCCGACCAGCCTGGTGTACGGCGCCACGAAGGCCGCGCTGATCAACCTGGCGGAAACGCTGTACCTCGACCTGTCGCCACGCGGCATCGGCGTGTGGATCGTGAACCCCGGCTTCGTCAGGACACCGCTGACCGACCGCAACGAGTTCCCGATGCCGGCACTGATCAGCGCCGACGAAGCCGCGACGCACATCATCGACGGCCTCGCCAGCGGCCGCTTCGAGATCCACTTCCCGAAACGGTTCACGCGCTGGCTGCGCCTGCTCCGCCTGCTGCCGTACGGGCTCTATTTCCGGCTGGTGCGGCGCTTCACGGGGTTGTGACCGGCATGGACACGCGCGCAGCCCTGGCACGCCTGGAATCGCTCTACGCCGGGCTCACGCCCGCCCGTACCGGCGAACTGCGCGAGGTCTACGCGACCGATGCCTGCTTCCGGGATCCGTTCAACGATGTACGCGGTCCCGAGGCGATCGAGCGCATCTTCGCGCACATGTTCCGGCAGGTAGACTCGCCGCGCTTCGTGATCCTCGACCGCGCGATCGACGGTAACACCGCCTGGCTGACCTGGGACCTCGAATACCGGAGGCGCCCGGGCACGCCGCTGCGCCGCATCCATGGCGCATCCCAGCTGCGGTTCGATGCCGACGGGCGCGTGGCCCACCACCGCGACTACTGGGACGCGGCCGGAGAACTGTACGAATCGATCCCGCTGCTGGGCAGCGTGCTGCGCCTGCTCAGGAAGCGGCTCGGCGCGGGCTGAGCGCGCTGGTCACTTGGGCGGCGTTGCTGCTGCTTCCACCGGTGGCCGCTTGATCAGTTCGAATACGCGCACCACGCGGGTCACGCCGCTGGTGGTGCGCGCGATCTCTGCGGCCTGGTCGGCCTCGGCGGCGGTGAGCAGCCCCATCAGGTACACGACGCCTGCTTCGCTTACCACCTTCACGTGGTTGGCCTGGACCCGCGGATCCTTGCCCCGGGCCTGGTTGTCGACGATGCGCCCCTTCAACCGGCCAGTGATGAACGAGTCATTGCTGCGTGCGGTAAGCGAACTGGACGCAGCAATCTGCATCTCGTTCTGCACGTGGCGTACGCCGGCCTGCGCCCGGGTGATCTTCTCGATGCCCGCGCGGACCTGCTCGGTGCTGGCTTCACCGGTGAGCAGCACGACGCGGTTGTAGGACGTCGCGTTGGCATGGGAGACCTTGCCGAACTGCGTGCTGATATCGTTGGCCACGCGCAGTTCGATGTTCTGGTCGTCGATGACGGTGCCGCTGCTGCGCCTGTCGTCGGCGATGAGCACGCCGGTCGCGACGCCCCCGACCATCAGCGGTATGCAGCCGCCGGCAGCGAGACTGGTGAGTGCAATGGTGAGTGCAGCCAGGCGTCGGTTCATTGTGACTCCTTGGGAAACATGATCTGGTCGATGGCGTCGCAGACGCAGTGCAGCGCGAGGATGTGGACTTCCTGGACGTGCGCGGTGCTCGGGTGCGGTACGCGCAGTTCGATGTCGCCATCGGCCAGGCTGCGCCCGATGCTGCCGCCATCGCGACCGGTCAATGCGACCACGCGCATGCCGGCCACATGTGCGGCCTCGATCGCAGCAACGACATTCGGAGAATTGCCCGACGTCGATATTGCCAGCAGCACGTCGCCGCTGCGCCCCAGCGCCTGCACCTGCTTGGAGAATACCTGCCGGTAATCGTAGTCGTTCGCGATGGAGGTCAGCGTCGAGCTGTCCGTGGTCAGCGCGATCGCGGCCAGCGGCGGGCGTTCGCATTCGAAGCGGTTCAGCAACTCTGCTGCGAAGTGCTGGGCGTCGGCCGCCGATCCGCCGTTGCCGCAGGCCAGCACGCGCCCGCCGGCGGCCAGTGTCTCGGCCATTGCGCGACCCGCGGCGAGGATCGGCTCGGCGAGCATCGGGGCGACTTCCCGCTTCAGGCGGGCGCTTTCCTCGAAGCGCGCGGTGATGCGTTGGAGCAGATTCTTGGGTTGCATTGCCTCATTCTACGACGCAACCTGCTGGCAGGTACGGTGATGCCCGCCCTGCCGCTGCGCCATCGGTCAGATTCCGGGCTGGAACGCGTCACGAATCCATTCGAGTCGCCCCGACTCGATCAGCACGACATCGAAGCGGCAGGGCTGTTGTGTGCAGCGCATCACCTGTCGGTAGAACTCCGCGGCGCGGGCGAGCCGCAGCTGCTTGGCCGGAGTGATGCTGGCTGCCGCGCCGCCGAAGGCCGCCGATGCCCGCCGTCGCACCTCGACGAACACCAGTGTGCCATCCGCATCACGCGCGACGATGTCCAGCTCACCCGCACGGCATCGCCAGTTACGCGACAGCACGCGCAGGCCAGCCCCGGCAAGGTGCGCGGCGGCCCGGTCTTCGCCTTCGCTGCCATCCGCCTGCCGGGTGGTGCGCGCCATGGTCCGGGCGTTACCGGCGTTCGGTGCCCGTCACGAGCTGCCCTTGCCAGACCCGTGCCGGGATCGGCTCGCGCACCAGCCAGTTGCTTCGCTCGAGCGTGATGCGCCCGGTGACCCCGTCGAGCGAGAGGCCGGGCTGGATGCCGCGCTCGACCGCCAGTTCCACGAGCCGGTAGGCATCGATGCCGAACGCATAGAGACGCTCGTTCTCCGGCGCGAGCACGGGCTGGCTGCGCGGGAACACCATCACCGCTGGATGGTCCGGTTCCAGCAGCCATGGCATGTCGAGCAGGCGGGTGCCGTTCAGGTCGATGTTGGCGTTCGGGTCGATCGGGCCGGACCACAGCTGCGACGTCGCATAGGTTGGCAGTTGCGTATCGAGGAACGGACGTGCCGTGCGCGCTGTCGGCAGGTCGGCCGCGATGAAGATCATGTCCGCGCCCTGGCTGGTCGCGGCTGCGCGCATCCGGTTCATCGCGGCCAGGTCGGTGACCGCCGCGTGCTGGCCGGCGATCGCGCCACCCCCCTCGGAAAACGACTCGATGAAGGCCTGCTGCAACCGGCGGGAGAACAGGTTGGGCTGGGTCAGGATCAGCGCACGGCGTTGGCCATCTCGCAGCGCTAACCGCGCGACCTGGCGTGCGTCGGCTTCGGTCGACAGGCCGAACAAGAAGAGGTTGCGTGCCAGCCGCACGTCGCCGTCGGCGACGTTGAGCGCCAGCGTTGGCACCGTCACCGGTGCATTGAGCGCGAGCCCATTGGCCAGCGCGGTGACCTGGTCGCGGATCAGCGGCCCGACGATCGCCTGTGCGCCGGCGGCCAGCGCCTGGTTGTAGATGGCGATCACATCGCTCGGCTGGTCGCCGACCGGAATGAAGCGCAGGTCGATGCGGCCCTTGGCCGCGGAGTGCAACCACGCAGCCATGATGCCGTTGCGCACGTGCGCTGCCGCCCTGCCGAACACGGGTGAGTCCAGTGGCAGCAGCACGGCGATGACCCGCGCCCCCGGCACGGCTGTCGACGCGCCCGCTGCGGCCGGTGGCTGGGCGGCTACGGGCGACAGCGTGGCCGCCAGCAGCACGGCAGCGGATAGCACGCTGGTCACCAGAGTACGGATGCCGCAGACTTGGCGGCGCAACGCGAGGATTACGACATGCAGCATGAGGAAGAACATCCTGGGCGACCTGCCTCTACATCCAGTGGATTATATGTGGTGGCTACGCCGATCGGGAACCTGGGCGACCTGTCGCCAAGGGCGCGATCGATACTCGAAACCGCCGACTGGATAGCCGCCGAGGATACGCGGGTCACGCGCAAGCTGTTCTCGGCAGGCGCGGCGGCACCGCGCGGGCGCATGCTGCCGCTCCATGCCCACAATGAACGTGCCCAGGCCGAACGCATCGTCGAGTTGTTGAGGGGGGGCGCGACCATCGCGCTGGTGAGCGATGCCGGGACGCCGGCCATCAGTGATCCCGGCGCAGGCGTGGTGCGCGCCGCGCGCCTGGCCGGCCAGGCGGTGTTCGCCGTGCCGGGCCCCAATGCAGCGATCGCGGCGCTGTCGGTCAGCGGGCTGGAGCCGTCCGGGTTCCTGTTCTGCGGCTTCCTGCCGGCCACCGGCGAGCGGCGGCGCAGCGCGATCGAGGCGGTGCGCCATGTGTCGGCCGCGCTCGTCTTCTATGAGTCGCCGCATCGCGTCGTCGAGTCGCTGGGCGACCTGTGTGCGATGCTCGGCGGCAGCCGCACCGTGGTCATCGCGCGCGAGCTGACCAAGCTGTTCGAATCGGTCCATGTCTGTCCGCTGTCCGATGCGGTCGGCTGGATCGAGGCGGATGCCGACCGGCGCCGCGGCGAATTCGTGCTGTTGGTCGACGAACCGGGGGAGGCGCCCGCAGCCGGCGACGTCGAGACCGAGCGCGTGCTGGCCGAACTGCTCGCCGAACTGCCCGCGAGCCGGGCGGCACATGTGGCCTCGCGCCTTTGCGGCGTGCCGCGCGACCATGCTTACAGGCTCGCGCTTGCGCTGAAGAGCCGCTAAGCTGGTGGCCTTTGTTTCGTCCGGTCACGCACTGCCATAACCCGGGATGCTGCCTTGAACGCCACCATTGCCATCACCGAATCGAAGACTTTCACGACAACCCTCGCTGGTGCGCGGATCGACCGCATCGAGCTGACCCGTCCGGACGACTGGCATCTGCACCTGCGCGATGGCGAGTACCTGCCTGCGGTACTGCCGCACACGCTGCGCCAGTTCGCCCGCGCGATCGTGATGCCCAACCTGCGCCCGCCGGTGACCACCACCACCATGGCGCTTGCATACCGCGAACGTATCCTGGCCGCGCTGCCGGCTGGCAGCCGGTTCGAGCCGCTGATGACGCTCTACCTGACCGATCGCACCACGGCTGCGGAGATCGACACCGCCGTGGCTTCCGGCGTCGTGAAGGCGGTCAAGTATTACCCGGCAGGCGCGACGACGAACTCCGATTCCGGCGTGACCCATGTCGACCGCGCGCGTCCGGCGCTCGAGGCGATGCAGCGTCTTGGCCTGCCGCTGCTCGTGCATGGCGAAGTCACCGACGCCAGCGTCGACCTGTTCGACCGCGAACGCGCGTTCATCGACCGCGTGCTCGCGCCGCTGGTTCGCGACATGCCGGGGTTGCGCGTGGTGATGGAGCACATCACTACGCGAGATGCGGTGTCCTTCGTCGAGTCCTGTGGCCCGGAGGTTGCTGCGACGCTCACGCCCCACCACTTGCTGATGAACCGCAACGCCATCTTCGTCGGGGGCATCCGGCCGCACTACTACTGCCTGCCGGTACTCAAGCGCGAGGTGCACCGCCAGGCGCTGATGGACGCCGCCGCTTCGGGTAACCCGAAGTTCTTCCTCGGCACCGACAGCGCGCCGCACGCACGGCACACGAAGGAGGCCGACTGCGGTTGCGCTGGCTGCTTCAACGCCCATGCGGCCCTGGAGCTGTACGCCGAAGCCTTCGATCGGGCTGGTGCGCTCGATCGTTTCGAGGCGTTCGCGAGCTTCCATGGCCCCGACTACTATCGGCTGCCGCGCAATGCCGGCAAGGTGGTACTGGTGCGGGAAAGCTGGGACGCGCCGGCGGAGTATCCGTACGGTGCGGACACGCTGGTACCCCTGCGGGCGGGCGAGCCGTTGCAATGGCGGCAACTGCCCGAGGCCTGAGTCGCGCCCGAGCGGGCCGCCCGGGCCGTGCACGGCACGCAGCCGCCGAAACATCGGGAACTCGCCATACATTGGGCTAAACTAGTGGGGCGTGAAGCCAGCCAGACAGTCGCCGTGCCGCTCGTCGGTGCGGAGGAAAGTCCGGGCTCCACAGAGCGGGATGCCGGCTAACGGCCGGGCGCAGCAAGCGGTGGCGAGAGCCATCGCCCAAGGCGACGGAAAGTGCCACAGAGAACAGACCGCCGATGGCCGAAAGGCACAGGCAAGGGTGAAACGGTGCGGTAAGAGCGCACCGCGTTCGCGGCAACGCGAACGGCACGGCAAACCCCATCCGGAGCAAGACCAAATAGGGGGGCACTGGCGCTGCTCGCGTTGCCCCCGGGTAGGTCGCTCGAGCCGTCGGGTAACCGCCGGCCCAGATGAATGACTGTCCTCGACAGAACCCGGCTTATCGGCCGACTTCACGCACCTCTCATCCCTCCGCAAGGCCCCCGCCGGTCGTTCATTTGCGTCCGCCAGGGGCCTTTGCAACGTGCTTCGGTGCCTCGAACTTAAAGTAATACCTTCAGTTCGGCGGTTACACGGCTCATTTCATTCGAGTAATGAAAATGTGCTCGCTCGTCTGCTTCACCAGATAAGTCCTTGTTCGACCACGATAAATCACGATTGATCCGTTGACCGGCGGAATAATTAGGGTTAACGTGGGGTCTGGTGGGAAGAAGTGGTGAATTAGGGAGATTCCAGGCTCGACCCAGCTGGAAATCCGGCAGCGCCCTCTTTCCTTTCTGCAAAGACAGGGCCGTTGGGCCGAGGGAGTTCGGGTGTTTCGAGGTGTCGCACAGCTCAGCATGGACGGCAAGGGCCGGCTGGCGATCCCGACGAAGTATCGCGACGTGCTGCTCGCGCAGGGTGACGGTCGCCTGGTCATCACCGCCGACCCCAGCCGCTGTCTGCTGCTGTACACGCTGCCCGAATGGGAGCCGATCTACGACCAGCTGATGAAGCTGCCGAGTTTCGACGACCGCGTGCGCGGGTTGCAGCGGCTGATCGGCGGTTACGCCGACGATGTCGAGATGGACGCGCAGGGCCGCATCCTGGTCAGTCCGGCGCTGCGCGAGTTCGCTTCGCTCTCGCGTGCGGTGACCCTGGTCGGGCAGGGCCGCAAGTTCGAGATGTGGGACAGCGGGCGCTGGAGCGAACAGAGCGCGCGCGTCTCCGGATTCCCCGGGGGCGGCATGCCGCCCGGGCTGGAGGGTTTTTCGCTGTGAACGACGGCTCGCGGCACACCCCGGTGCTGCTGGAAGCCGCTG
>CAMDXD010000078.1 GCA_945877995.1 Bordetella parapertussis | reverse complement strand
TCTACACACCCGGCATTGTCTGGGCGCCGTGGCTGCGCTATGGTGTGATCACACTTGGGAGTTCCGAATGGAATCCATGATGCACGCCGTGCCGCTCGGGCGGCGGCCGCTGGCGGCGCTGGCGCTGCTGTCGTCGCTGCCGATGCTGTCCCTCCTCTGCACGACCGCGCTGGGCGCCGAAGCCTGGCCGCAACGCGCCGTGCGCTTGCTGGTTCCGGTCGCGCCTGGCGGCGCATCCGACTTTACCGCCAGGCTGGTCGGACAGAAGCTGTCCGAGGCGTTTGGCCAGAACGTGGTGATCGACAACCGTGCCGGCGCCGCCGGCATCATCGCCACCGAGATCGTCGCGCGCGCCACGCCTGACGGGCACACCTTCCTGGTGTCCTCGAACACCACGCACGGTATCGGGCCGGTGCTCTATCGAAAACTGCCGTACGACGCGATGAAAGACTTCACCCACGTCGGCCTGGTGGCGACGATCCCGACCGCGATGGTGGTCCATCCATCCGTGCCGGCAGCCACCGTCCGCGACTTCGTCGCACTGGCGAAGGCGAAGCCGGAGGCCTACTCGTTTGCCTCCTCCGGGGGGGGAAGCAGTTCGCGGCTGCTCGGTGAGCTGTTCAAGACGGTCACCGGCGCACCGCTGACGCACGTGCCCTACAAGGGCAGCGGGCTGGCGACGGTCGATCTCACCGCGGGCAGCGTGCACGTGATGTTCGACGGGCTGCCGTCGCACATGTCCAACATCCGCGTCGGAAAGCTGCGCGTGCTGGCCGTGCTGTGGCCGAAGCGGTCCGGGGCACTGCCTGAGGCGCCGACCATGGCTGAAGCCGGTTACCCTGCGGTCGAGGGTGCCCTCTGGTACGGGCTGTCCGGCCCGGCCGCGCTGCCGCCGGCGGTGGTGGATCGCCTGAGCCGCGAACTGCGGCGGATCGCCACGCTGGACGACGTCGCGGCGCGCCTGGCCAGCGTCGGTGCGTTTCCGTCGCCGATGGGGCCGGCGGAGTACACGCAGTTCATCCGCGTCGAGAACGCGCGCTGGGGTCCAGTGGTTCACGCTTCGGGCGCGACGGCGGATTGATTCTTGCACATTCAAGGTCGGGGACAGGGCATGGAAAAGGTGGAGTCGGTCGATGTCGTTGTGGTCGGGACGGGCAATGCGGCCTCGTGCGCCGCGCTGGCAGCCCGCGAGGCTGGCGCATCGGTGGTGATGGTGGACGCTTGCGGCGAGGAAGACCGCGGCGGCAATACGGCCTATGCCGGTGGCCAGATGCGCACTGTCTTCCACGGCGCCGAGGACATCACCAAGGTGGTGCCGGACCTCACCGAGGCTGAACTGGCGACGACCGATTTCGGCACCTACACCGCCGCCGACTTCTTCGACGACATGGCGCGCGTCACCAGCTATCGCTGCCATCCGGAACTCACCGAGTACGTGATCGACAACAGCCTCGATACCCTCGTCTGGCTGCGCGGCAAGGGCGTGCGCTTCGAGGCGGCGTTCGGCCGGCAGTCTTCGAAGGTCAACGGACGGATGCAGTTCTGGGGAAACCTGCCGTGCATCGTCTGGGGTGGCGGCGCCGGCCTGATCGACGCGCTGCACGCACGGGCGTCCAGGGACGGCATCCGGACGTACTACCGCACGCCTGCCGTCGCCCTGCAGCGCGAAGGCAACCGGGTGACCGGCGTCACCGTGATGCACGAGGGGGTGCAGAAGACCCTGCGTGCGAAGGCGGTGGTGCTGGCCTGCGGGGGCTTCGAGGCCAATTCCGAGATGCGCAGTCGCTACCTGGGCCCCAACTGGGATCTTGCGAAGGTGCGCGGCACTCGCTTCAATACCGGTGCCGGCCTGCGCATGGCACTCGACATCGGAGCCCGCGCCTACGGGCACTGGTCGTGCGCGCACTCGAGCTTCTGGGAGCTGAATGCACCGGAGTATGGTGACCCGGTGGTCAAGGGTGCCTACCAGAAGCACAGCTATCCGTTCGGCGTCGTGGTCAACGCCCGCGGCGAACGCTTCGTCGACGAGGGCGCCGACTTCCAGACCGTCACCTATGCGCGATACGGGCGCGAGGTGCTGGCGCAGCCCGGGCTGTTCGCCTGGCAGGTGTTCGACCAGCGCGCGATCCCGCTGCTGCGCGAGACCTACCGCATCCGGCAGGTCACGAAGGTGCTGGGCGCGACCCTGGCGGAACTGGCTTCGAAGATGGAAGGGGTCGATGCGGCCGCGTTCCTGGAGACGATGGCGGCCTACAACCGGGCGGCGCCGGATGACGAGTCGCCGCTGGTAGCCAGCATCAAGGACGGACTGTCCACGCGCGGGCTGGCGCTGCCGAAGTCCAACTGGGCGCGGAAGATCGACAAGGGACCGTTCGAGGCCTATGCGGTGACGGCTGGCATCACCTTCACCTTCGGCGGACTCAAGATCAACACCCGCGCAGAGGTGGAAGACGACGCCGGCGATCCGATCCCCGGCCTGTTCACCGCCGGCGAGATGGTCGGTGGCCTGTTCTACAACAACTACCCGAGCGGCACTGGCCTGACCTGCGGTGCGGTGTTCGGCCGTACTGCGGGTGCCAGTGCCGCGGCGTTCGCGCTCGCATGAAGCTTCCTGCCTTCGACTACGCAGCCCCGGCGACCCTCGCCGAGGCCCTCGACCTGCTCGAGCGGCACGGCGGCGATGCCCGGCCGCTGGCCGGCGGCCAGAGCCTGATGCCGGTGCTGGCGTTCCGGCTGGCGCAGCCCTCGATGCTGGTCGATATCGGCCGCATCCCGGGCCTGGACGGCATCGTGATCGACGGCGATGGCGTCCGCCTGGGGGCACGCGTGCGTTGGTGCGACATCCTCGAGCATCCGGCGCTGCGCGACGCGCATCCGCTGCTGGTCGAGGCCATCGGTCATGTCGCGCACTATCCGATCCGCAACCGTGGCACGGTCGGCGGCAGCCTCGCGCATGCCGATCCGGCCGCCGAGATGCCGGGCATTGCGTATGCCTGCGAAGCGACGATGGTGATCGCCGGCAAGGCCGGCACGCGCCTCGTGCCGGCGTGCGACTTCTTCACCGGGCCGCTCGAGACGGTGATCGGCCCGGCCGAACTGCTGGTCGAGGTCCGGTTGCCTGCATGGCCCGCGGCGCGGCGCTGGGGCTTCGAGGAATTCGCACGGCAGCGCGGCGCCTTCGCGCTGGCCGCGGTGGCGGCCTTCTTCGACGAGCGCGACGGGTTGGCGAGCGGCGTCCACCTTGGCCTGATCGGCGCGACCGGCAGGGTACAGCGCCTGCCTGCAGCAGAAGCCGCGCTCGAAGGCCGGACAGTCGATCCCGCCGGCATCGCCGCGGCGGTGGCGGCCGCGCGCGGCGAGATCGACCCACCAGACGACGCGGAAGCCAGCAGCGCCTACCGGCGCTCGCTGGTGGGCACCATGGTCGGACGGGCATTGGCCGCGGCGGCCGCGCGAGATAGGACGACGACATGAGCAATCCACCCGCGCGCCGCGTGCGCTTCACGGTCAATGGCCAGCCGGCGACGGTCGATGTCGAACCGCGCCTGACCCTGGCCGACTGCCTGCGCCATGAACTGAAGCTCACCGGCACCCATGTCGGCTGCGAACACGGCGTGTGCGGGGCCTGCACGGTGATCGTCGATGGCCGGGCGATGCGCAGCTGCCTGATGCTGGCGGTACAGGCGGAGGGCTGCGCGGTGCAGACCGTCGAAGGACTGGGCGAGGGCGAGGCGCTGGGCCCACTGCAGGCCGCATTCCGGCGCCACCACGCATTGCAGTGCGGCTTCTGCACGCCAGGCATGCTGATGACCTCCCATGCGCTGCTGAGCAGTGAGCCCGATGCCGATGTCGAGCGCGTGCGCGAGGCGCTGTCTGGGAGCCTGTGCCGGTGTACTGGCTACATCGGCATCGTCGAAGCGGTACTCGATGCGCGCGCTGCCTACAAGGATGGTGCCCCGGGCAAGGAACGTCCCGGCCGATGACCCGGCACGACATCCTGGTCGGGCAGCCGGTGGAGCGGCTGGAAGACCTGCGCTTCCTGACCGGACGCGGCCAGTATGTCGACGACCGCTCGGTGGACGGCATGCTGCATGCGACGCTGGTGCGCAGCCCGGTCGCGCACGGCACTATCGGCTCGATCGACACCGCGGCGGCACTGGCCCTGCCGGGGGTGCATGCGGTCTACACGGCAGCTGACCTCGGTACGGTGGTGCCGGTGATCCCGATGCGCATGGAGGCGAATGCCGATCTCGCACGCTTCGAGCAGCCGGTGCTCGCGCACGGCAAGGTGCGCTATGTCGGCGAGCCGCTGGCGCTGGTGGTGGCTGATACCGCCGCGATCGCCGAGGACGCGGCCAACCTGGTCGTGGCGGACATCCTGCCGTTGCCGGTGGTGCTCGACCGGGCGTCTGCAGAGCTCGGCGAAACCTTGCTGTTCGAGCCGGTGGGGAGCAACCGCGGGCTCACCCTGCAGGCGATCCGTGGCGATGCGGCCGCGCTCGATGCCGCCTTCCGCGATGCGCCGTATACCTGCCGCCGGCGCTTCAAGGTCCACCGGCACACAGCGCTGCCGATGGAGACGCGAGGACTGCTGGCCGAATGGGACGCGCTGCGGGGCCGCCTGACCGTGTCCGGGCTGGTGAAAGTACCGTTCGCGATCCGCGCGCTGCTGGCCACGCTGCTCGGCATGCCGGAGTCGGCGATCGACGCGGTCGAGAGCGATTGCGGCGGCGGCTTCGGGATGCGCGGTGAGTTCTACCCAGAGGACTTCCTGGTGCCGTTCGCGGCACGCCGACTCGGCCGGGCGGTGAAGTGGATCGAGGACCGCAACGAGCATCTGCTGGCGATCACCCATGCGCGGGAAGTGGAGTGCGAGCTCGAGATCGCCTGCGACCTCGACGGCACCATCCGTGGCCTGCGCGGGCAGGGCGCCTACGACCTGGGTGCCTACATCCGCCCCAATGCGGTGACCGCGCCGCGCAACTTCGCGCAGATGGCGGGTGGCCCGTATCGCATCCCGGTGCTGCACATGGACGTGGCGATGCTGGTGAGCAACAAGACGCCAGCCGGCAGCTATCGCGGGCCGGGCCGCTTCGAGACCGACTGCTTCCGCGAGCGCCTGCTCGATATCGCCGCGGGCGAACTGGGCCTCGACCAGGTCGCGTTCCGTCGGCACAACCTGCTGCGCCGGGACGAGATGCCGAGTCCGCTGCCGATCGTGATGCCCTACGGCACCGGCGGCGAGACCGACAGCGGCGACTACCACGAGACCTTCGAGCGCTGCCTGCAGGAGATCGGCTGGACGCAGAAGGTGGCGTTGGCCGGCCGGCAGGTCGACGGCGTGTTCCACGGGATCGCCGTCGGCTGCTACATCGAGGGGGGTGGCTCCGGGCCGCGCGAACACGCGAGGATGGTGTTCGAAGGCGACGGCCGCGTGTCGGTGCATGTCGGTTCCTCTGCCGTCGGGCAGGGACTCGAGACCATCTTCGCGCAGATCGCCGCCGATGCGCTCGGGCTGCCGATGGACCGGATCAGCGGCGTGTTCCACGGCTCGTCGGGCATCGTGAAGATGGGCTACGGCTCGATGGGGTCCAGGTCGACGGTGATGGGCGGCTCGGCCATCCTGGATACGGCGAAGAACCTGCAACAGGCCATCCGTACGGCAGCGGCCGCGCGGCTGGGCTGTGCGCCCGAAGAAGTGTCGCTCGAGGACGGCCTGCGCAGCGCCGTGGCACGCGGGCGCAGCCTGCCCCTGGCTGGTCCGTCCGGCCTGGCTGGCGACGGCATCGAGGCCGAAGGACTGTTCGAGAACAACCGGCGTACCTACAGCTACGGCAGCCATGCCGCCCACCTCACGGTGGACCCCGCCACCGGGCAGGTGCGCCTGCTCGACTACGTGTCGGTCGAGGACGTCGGGCGCATCATCAACCCGATGACCCTGCACGGGCAGGTGCTTGGCGCCATCGTGCAGGGGCTTGGCGGCACGCTGCTCGAGCACCTGGTGTATGACGCGCAGGGTCAGTTGCTGACCGGCTCGCTCGCCAGCTACCTGGTGCCGGCAGCCGACGACTTCCCGGTCATCCGTTCGATCGTGCTCGAGAACCATCCATCGCCGGTGAATCCGCTCGGGGTGAAGGGCGCCGGCGAGGGCGGGGTGATCCCGGTCGGTGGCGTGATCGCCAATGCGATCGCATCGGCGCTGTCCACCTTCGGCGTGCAGCCGGACGAACTGCCGCTCACCCCGCCACGCATCTGGGAGCTGATCCAGCGCAGCAGTGCACCGGTTGACTTACCATCACATACGGTCGGCAAGGCCATGGCATGATCGGAATCGAGCGATGAGTACCCTGGAATCCACCGGAACCCACGAAGCGCCTGCGGGCGAACCGGTGCGCGTGAACCTCGCCAGCGGGCTCTACGACCGCATGCAGGCGCTCTACACCGGCGAGGTCAAGGCGCGCGGCATCGACCTGAACTTCATCGTCAACGACGATCCGCGCAACATCTTCAACCGGATGTCCGCCACGCAGGAGTTCGACGTGGCCGAGATGTCGTGTTCCGACTATATCGCCCGGTTGTCGGTGCAGAAGGAAAAGACACCCTTCATCGCGATCCCGGTGTACCCGGCGCGCTGCTTCCGGCACGGCTACATCACGGTCGACCGTCGCGCCGGCATCCGCACGCCGAAGGACCTCGAGGGCAAGCGTGTGGGGCTGCCGCGCTACACCATGACCGCCACCGTGTGGATCCGCGGCATCCTGCAGCATGAGTTCGGCGTCGACCTGTCGAAGATCCACTGGGTCGAGGGGCAGATCAACGGCACCGGCCTGCATGGCGAGCCGGGCGTGATGCCGCTGCTGCGCGAGGTGCCGATCACCGTGAACCAGACCGGCCGTTCGCTGAGCGACCTGATCGACACGCGCGAGATCGACGCGATCATCGGCACGTCGGTGCCTGATTCGCGGCACCACAACCCGGACATCGTGCGCCTGTTCCCCGACTTCCGCGCGCGCGAGAAGGAGTACTACCGGCGCACCGGGCAGTTCCCGATCATGCACTGCATCGTCATCCGGCGCAGTCTGTACGAGCAACATCCGTTCATCGCGAAGAGTCTGTTCGAGGCGTTCTGCGAGTCCAAGCATGTCGCGATCAGGCACATGCGCTACATCGCCATCCCGCGCTACATGCTGCCCTGGATGCATGACGACATCGACGAGATCGATGCGGTGTTCGGGCGCGATCCGTTCCCGTACGGCATCGAGGCCGGGCGCCGGAACTTCGAGGCCTTCCAGCAGTACATGGTCGAGCACGGCATCCTCGCCAAGGCGATGCCGGTCGAAGACCTTTTCGCCGACGTCGGCGGCAGCACGATGAGTTGAAGGAGTATCCCCATGTCAGACGTCCTCGATGCCGAAGTCCAGGCCGCCCGCATGAAGCGCCATGTCGGCCGCTATGCCGAAAAGGTGCCCGACTGGGATGCCTTCCCGCCCAGCCGCGGCTATCCTGAGCTCGACCGGGCGCAGATCCGCTACATCGGCGCGGGTGGCTCGCCGAAGGTCGACGACCCGGGCACGCTGCCAGCCGACCACTTCACGCTCAGCATGGTGCAGCAGCCGGTCGGCAGGTACGGCGCCTCGCATGCGCACGAGGTGACCGAGGCTTTCCTGGTCATCGAAGGTGTGCTGACTATTGGCTGGGAGTATGACGGCGAGGTGATCCTCGCGCGCTGCGGGCCGAAAGACATGTGCCTGCATGCGACCGACCGGCCGCACGGCTTCCGCAACGACGGCTTCGGGCCGGTGCTGGTGTCGATCATGGTCGGCAAGGGGCTGCCCAAGCCGCCGCACTACCTGTTCCATCCGAAGACGCATGAGACGCAGCTGTGCAGGGATTTCGGCGCCCAGCCGGGGCATGCCCATGCACTGTCGTTCGACAGCAGCGACCCGCGGCACCGCGAGATGGCACGGCACATCGTGCGCTACAGCCAGCTGAAGCCGGAATGGCACCCGGCCGGTTTCGGCCGCGCGGTCTACATCGGCGAAGGCGCGGCCCCGCCCGGCACCTTCCGCAAGGACCTCATCACGCTTCCGCGCGGCGCCGGCGTGAAGGCCTACGATCGCGACGTCGAGGAGTCGTACCTGGTGCTCGAGGGCTGCGTGACCGCGAGTTGGCAGGAAGGCGGCCGTACGGTCGAGCAGCAACTCGGGCCACGCGACCTGATCCTCAATCCGCCCGGCCAGCCGCGGTCGTTCCGCAACAACGGCTTCACCGATGCGCAGTTCATGATGGTGGTCGGCACGCCCGAGCGCGAGAACGTGAAGTTCCAGCCGGCATGAACGACGACCCGCTCAGCATCGAGGCTGGTGGCTCGGCCTTCACTTTCCTGGAACAGGGCAGCGGCGTGCCGCTGGTGCTGCTGCATGGTGTGGGCTCCGGTGCGCGCTCCTGGGTGCGGCAGCTCGAAACGCTGTCGGCACGCTGCCGCGTGATCGCCTGGGACGGCCCGGGCTATGGCGGTTCCACCGCGCTGCCGATGGAGACGCCCGATGCCGACGACTACGCCGCCGCCCTGCTGAAGCTGGTCGACGCGCTCGGCGTGGACCGCATGCACCTGGTTGGTCATTCGCTTGGCGCCATCCAGGCGGCGCGCTTCGCGCGCCGGCATCCCGGACGCATCCTCGGGTTGACCCTGGCCAGCCTGTCCGCCGGCCATGCACGCCTTCCGGAGGCGGAGCGGATACGCCTGCGCGAGGCGCGCCTGTCCGACCTTGCCGCGCTCGGCGTGGCCGCCATGGCGAAGAAGCGCGGGCCGAGGCTGCTAAGCGACCAGGCCACCGATGCACAGCGGCAGGCCGTGATCGACACCATGTCCCTGCTTCGCCCGGATGGCTTCACCCAGGCGGTGAAGCTGCTCACCGTTTCCGATACCCGAGCCGACCTGGCCGGGCTCCCGGCCTCTATGCCAGTGCAGGTGGTGTACGGCGAACACGATGTGGTGACCCCGCCGGCATCCATCCTCGAGGTGGCGTCCGTGCGGTCCACGATCCCGGTGCAGGTGATCGCCGGCGCCGGGCATGCGTGCTACATCGAGCAGCCCGCGGCATTCGACGCGATCATGCTCGACTTCATGGACCGGACGCTCAGATCGGCTTGAGGCCGGCGGCCTTTACCGCGTTCGAGAAGCGCACGACCTCGGCACGGATCACCGCTGCGAACTGCTCGGGCGTGTCGGCGATCGGATCGTAACCCTCGCGCACCAGTGCATCGGTGAGCTCCTGCGAGCGCACGGCCTTGACGATCTCCGCGTTCAGGCGGGCGACGACGTCCTTCGGCGTGCCGGCCGGCGCGAGCACGCCACGCCAGTTCACCATCGTGTAGTCCGGGTAGCCGGACTCGGCGACGGTGGCGAGCTGCGCCATCTGCGGCGAGCGCTTCGCGCCGGTGATCGCCACCGCGCGCAGGCGTCCCGAGGCGGCATACGGCATCACCACGCCCAGGTCGGCGAACATCAGCTCGACATGGCCGCCCAGCACGTCGGCGAGGCCGGGACCCGTGCCCTTGTAGGACACGTTCACGATGTCGATGCCTGCTGCCACCTTGAACATCTCGGCGGCGAAGTGCGAGATGCTGCCCGGGCCGGACGATGCATAGTTCAGAGCCCCGGGCCTGGCCTTGGCCAGCTTCACGAACTCTGGCAGCGTGCGTGCCGGCAGCGACGGATGGACGAACAGCACGTACGGACCGCCAGCGACATTGGTCACCGGCGCGAAGTCGCGCACCGGGTCGTAGGGCAGCTTCGCGTACAGGCTCGGCGCGAGGCTGATGCAGCTGGCCGCGCCCATCAGCAGCGTGTGGCCGTCCGGTACCGCCTTCGCCACCATCGCGGTGCCGATGGTGCCACCGGCACCGCCGAAGTGCTCGATCAGCATCGGAGTGCCCACGCTCGCGGCGAAGCGCTGGGCGATGCCTCGCGCCATCAGTTCGTTGGCGCCACCTGGGGCAAACGGGATGATCAGGCGCACGGGTTTCTGCGGGAAGCGGGGCTGGGCCGACGCGTCGGGAATGCCTTGCAGCATCAGCACGACTGCGGCCGTCAGCGCGACAAGCATGGAGATGCGCGAAGCGCAGGCGCTGGAATTCATCGGGGTCGCTCCGGTGTCGTACGGGAAAGTACGCTCACGAAGTATAAGGCCGTGTCTCGCGGCATTGCGGAGGTGGATTGCGCTACGCTCAGCGCAAAGGCCGCGCGGGTGGGCGGCTACCCACGAAGGAGCATCATGGATTTCGGATACACCGGCCAGACCGCACTGGTCACCGGCGCGAGCCGCGGCATCGGGCGTGCCACCGCGAAGGCATTCGCCATGCAGGGCGTGCGCACCGGTATCGTCGCGCGTCGGCGTGAACTGCTTGAAGAACTGTCGACGGAGATCGTCGCCGCGGGTGGACGTGAGCCGGTGATCATCGTGGCCGACCTCTACCCGCACGATGCTGCGGAAACGCTTGCTGCCGAGGCACTGTCCAGGCTCGGCCACGTCGACATCCTCACGAATTCGGCCGGCGGCAGCCGACCGCTGGCGGTCGAGGGCAGTCGCGAGTCCTGGGACGAGGCGATGCTGCTCAACTTCTTCCGCATCCGCGAGCTGACCCATGCGCTGTTGCCGCAGATGCGCGGGCGCAAGTGGGGGCGCATCGTGTCGCTGACCGGCACATCGGAACCGCGTGCGGTCAATGCGGCGTTCTCTGCCAAGGCGGCGGTACATGCCTGGTCCAAGGGGCTATCGCGCGAGGTCGCGAAGGACAACGTGACGCTCAACTGCATCCAGCCCGGTCGCATCCGCAGCGAACAGATCCAGAAACGGTATCCGACGCTCGCCGACGAGCTGGCCTTTGCGAAGGAAGAGATCCCGATGGGACGGTTCGGGGATCCCGAGGAACTGGCCAACCTGGTGCTGTTCCTCTCCTCACCGCTCGCCTCCTACATCACCGGCACGGTGATCCCGGTCGACGGCGGCATGTATCGCTTCGCGCACTGACGGGGGCATCATGGCATCCGACATCGACATCCCCGGCCGGTCCGGGACCCTTGTGCCCTGGGCCGGGGCGCGCCGGCGCGGCGACCAGTACGGCATGCGCTGCGTGTTCATGCGCGCGGGCACCAGCCGCGGCGCCTTCCTGCGCGAGGAAGACCTGCCGAAGGACCCGGCGCTACGCGAGAAGCTGATCCTCGCGATCTACGGCAGCCCGGACTTCCGGCAGATCGACGGCCTCGGCGGTGCGACCTCGCTCACCAGCAAGGTCGCGATCATCGGCCCGCCCAGCCGCGCCGATGCCGACGTCGATTACACGTTCGGACAGGTGCGGGTGGACGAGGCGCGCGTGGACTTCCGCGGCAACTGCGGCAACATCTCCGCGGGCATCGGACCGTTCGCGATCGAGGAAGGGTTCGTCGATCCGGTCGAAGGCATCACCAAGGTACGCATCCACCTGACCAACTCGCGTGCGCTGCTGGTCGCGGAAGTGCCGGTGCTGAAGGGCGGCGTCTGCCAGGTGGTGGGCGACGCGGTGGTGGCCGGCGTGCCGGGCACGGGCGCGCCGATCATCCTCGACTGGGCGGATGTTGGCGGTACGCTCGGCCGCGGCCTGCTGCCGACCGGCCGGCCACGCGAGACTATCGAGACCGCCATCGGGACGGTGGAGGTATCCATCGTCGATGCCGGCAACGTGACGGCGTTCGTTCGCCCATCCGTGTTCGGGCTCACCGGCGCCGAGTTGCCGGCGCACAGGATGGATCGCGCGCTGCTCGATCGCATCGAGGCCGTCCGCGGCGCGGTCGCGGAGCGGCTCGAGATGGTCGACAAGGCGGCCAACGCCGACGCGGTCACGCCGACGATCCCAAAACTCTACATCGTCGATCCGCCGGTGGACTACCACGACTCGAACGGCCGGCTGGTCAGGGCAGACGACATGGACCTGCTCGGCCGCGGCATGAGCATGGGCACGCCGCACCAGGCGTACGCAGGAACCGCTGCGGTGTGCACCGGCGCGGCGGTCGGTATTCCCGGCACGATCGTCAACGAGATCGCCCGGCCCGCCTGCACCGGTGGTGGTCGCCTGCGTATCGGGCATCCCACCGGCATCCTCGAGATGGATGCGAAGGTCGAGTACGACGGCCAGGCGTTCGGCCTGGTGCGCTCGGCGGTGATGCGTACCGCGCGCAGGATCATGGACGGGACCGTCTACGTTTCGGCGCGTCA